>JBEDGK010000086.1:0-5101 GCA_041174665.1 Pseudomonadota bacterium | reverse complement strand
GCCGCCAGTGCGGCCATGGCCGGGCTCAGTGCCTTGGATGATGACTTTGGTGATGCCGGCGCTGCTGCAGGCGGCGGCACCGGAACCGACGCTGTGGCGACCGATGCGGATGCCACGGCCTTGGCGACTGATACCGTGGCTGGCTTTGTGGCAGCAGCAGTGTCGGCGGAGGTGGCCCTTGTGTCGCCGGACGAATGCAACGGCACAAATGACAACATGCGTAGCAGCGTCATGGTGAAACCCGCGTACTCATCAGGTGCCAGACCAAGTTCGTTACGACCATGCACGGCAATCTGATAGAAGAGCTGCACATCTTCAGCGGCAAACCTTGACGCGAGGCGCAGCACATCTTCGCGTTCGGGTAAATCGTCGGGTATGGCTGCAGGTACCGATTGTGCAATCGCAATGCGATTCAATAGCGTGCCCAGGTCTTGTAATGCAGCGCTCCATGACAGGCTGCGCGATGCCATGTCGTCTGCCACCGCAAGCAGTGCTGCGCCCTCCTGATCGGCAAGCGCATCGAGCAAGCGCACAAGAAAGCTATGGTCGAGCGTGCCCAGCATGCCCTGCACTGAATCGAGTGTGACCTTGCCAGCGGAATAGGCGATTGCCTGATCGGTCAGCGACAGCGCGTCGCGCATTGAGCCCTGCGCACCTTGTGCCAGCAGGCGCAATGCGGGCGTATCGAAGCTGATCTGCTCTTGCGACAGAATGTGTTCGAGATGCGAGACGATGTGCGCCGGCGGCATCTGCTTCAGATTGAACTGCAGACAGCGTGAGAGCACGGTGACGGGTATCTTTTGCGGATCGGTGGTGGCAAGGATGAATTTCACATACTCGGGCGGCTCTTCCAGCGTCTTGAGCATCGCGTTGAATGCGTAGCTCGTCAGCATGTGGACCTCGTCGATCATGTAGACCTTGAAACGGGCATTCGTCGGCGCATAGATCGCCTGCTCCAGCAGCTGCGTCATCTCGTCGACGCTGCGATTGGATGCGGCATCCATCTCTATGTAGTCGACGAAGCGGCCGGCATCGATCGCCGTGCAGGCCTCGCAGACGCCGCAGGGGCTGGCGGTTATATCGCCCTGCCCGTCCTTGCCCTGACAGTTCAGGGATTTGGCGAGTATGCGCGACAGCGTCGTCTTGCCAACACCGCGCGTGCCCGTGAACAGATACGCATGATGCAGTCGCTTCTGCTCCAGCGCATGCGTGAGCGCTCGCACGACGTGATCCTGTCCGACCAGACTGTCGAAATTCCGGGGGCGGTACTTGCGAGCTAGAACCTGATAAGACATGCCGGTCGGTGAGAAGGTCAAGATGGGCATTTTACCCGACGGGCAGCATCAGACAGGCATGCTGGTCAGCGCCAGGCAGAGGGGGAGAAACATGAGGAGAAAACGAGAGGCGAGCCTTGTCTGCGGCACTTGCGGGAAATGGCTGTGGCTGCTTCGTTCCCGACCTGACCAGGTTGACCATGCCACAATGCGCAGGGGCCCGCCGAGTGTGATTTTATCAGCAATCACCTAGGCAAAAATGCTTCGGTGATGGCATCGCTTCAAAAACCCAGCGCTTTCCAGATCTCATCAACGCGCGCTTTCACCTCTACATCCATGCTGATCGTGCGTCCCCACTCGCGCGATGTCTCTCCGGGCCATTTGTTGGTCGCATCGATCCCCATCTTGCTGCCCAGTCCACTGACGGGTGACGCAAAATCCAGATAATCGATCGGGGTGTTATCGACCATCGTCGTGTCGCGCACCGGGTCCACTCGTGTCGTGATCGCCCAGATCACTTCCTTCCAGTCGCGAATGTTCACATCCTCATCAACGACGACAATGAACTTGGTGTACATGAACTGACGCAAGAAGCTCCAGACGCCGAACATCACGCGCTTGGCATGCCCGGGATAGGCTTTTTTCAGCTGCACCACAGCCATCCGATAGCTGCAACCCTCCGGCGGCAAATAAAAATCAGTGATCTCGGAAAACTGTTTCTGCAATAGCGGGACGAAGACTTCATTCAGTGCCACGCCCAGCACGGCGGGCTCATCCGGTGGCTTGCCAGTGTAAGTCGAGTGATAAATGGGATTGCGTCGCATCGTGATGCGATCGACCGTGAACACCGGAAACCAATCCTGCTCGTTGTAGTAACCGGTGTGGTCCCCAAACGGTCCCTCCAGCGCATGCTCATAGCCCGTGTTCGGACGAGCCGGTGCGCCATGGGGCACATTGGGCGTAGATTCCTCGGGATAGATGTGACCCTCCAGCACGATCTCGGCCGAGGCCGGCACCCTCAACTCGCTACCGATCGCCTTGACCAGCTCGGTCCGGCTGCCGCGCAACAGTCCGGCAAATTGATATTCCGACAAGCTGTCGGGCACCGGCGTGACCGCTCCTAATATAGTGGCCGGGTCCGCACCGAGCGCGACCGCAATCGGATAGGGCTTGCCCGGATGGGCAAGGCAGTGCTCGCGGAAGTCCAGCGCGCCGCCCCGATGGGCCAGCCAGCGCATGATCAGCTTGTTCGGTCCAATCACCTGCTGCCGGTAGATACCGAGGTTTTGCCGCTTCTTGTGTGGCCCTCTGGTAATCACCAGACCCCATGTGATCAGGGGCGCGGCATCGCCCGGCCAGCAGTACTGTATGGGCAAGCGGGACAGATCCACCTCCTTGCCCTCCCAGACAATCTCTTGACAGGGCGCGCTGCCGAGCTCTTTCGGCGCCATATCCCACACGGATTTGACCAGCGTGCCCAAACCCAGCACATCCTTGAAGCCTTTGGGCGGCTCCGGTTCCTTCAACATGGCCAGGAGATGGCCGATTCGCCGCAGTTCACCGACATCGCCGGCGCCCATACCGAGGGCGACCCGCTTGGGTGTGCCGAACAAATTGCCGAGCACCGGCATGCTGTGACCCGTCACTTCAGTGAACAGCAGTGCCGGTCCGCCCGCCCTCAGGGTGCGGTCGCATAGCTCGGTCATCTCAAGATGAGGAGAAACGGGGATGGAAACTTCGGTCAACTCACCGGATTGTTTCAATTTATTAATAAAATCCCGTAAATCGGAATATTTCATCGGTTATTGACTTTTTTCAAAGTGAAAGATGTGTCGCCAGAACCCAAGCCAACTGGCTGATTTTACAATGAATTGCTGCGTCGCAACTAAGATTTCATAACTTATAGTTATAGATTATGATTTTTCGAGTATTGACTCGATATAAACAGCCCCCTACAATCCGCTCAAATTTTTTTCGGGCAGCTTTCGGAGCAATCCGGACCTTTGGGGAAAGGCATGCTGACCGGTATTCGGGGAAGAGCTCGCGAATTGTAGTAGCAAGCAATTTCGCTGCTCAGACTTTCGTCCCCGAAAAAAGATTGCTCTCGCCATCCTGTACTTGGGGGCAGCAAAGCAACACCGGCATTTGTCTGGCTGAAGTTTGGCCGCAAATGATTTTTTTGTCTCGCGGTGAATTGAAGCACGAAGCACGCTTGCAATTGGCCTCATCTCAGAGTGCCTGACAAAACATGATGGGCTACTTGCCATGCTGACAATGGAGACGACAGCATCGCAGGGACGACACCCGGCAGGTTTTGCCAGGCGCTTTGAGGGCCGCGATGATTCAGGAGGTAACATGAATAATCGACGCAAATTGACAGCGTTGGTCAGTGCGGAGAGCTTGTCTCAGCAACTGGGTAAATTGAGCCGCATCGGTGGCAATTTTGCGGCCACCGCCCAAAACACTTTGTCTGTTCTCGGGCTCGCCGCCATTGCGGCGCTCACCCTGATGTTTTTCAGGCCTGAACTGACCGACCACCTGAAAGTTATTTCTCCCTTCTGGGAAGCGTACAGCGACGACCGAAGCACGCAGGAGATGGCGTTTGCGAGCATGCTGGAGCTACCCGAACGGAAATCCGCCGAACCGCACGGCCTGATCACCGGCGTGCCGCTGGGTAATAACACCATGGACTCCTCGCAGGTGAACACGGTTGAGCAGCAGCGCGTGATGGCTTGGCTGGCCAAGCGCTATCGCATCGCGCAGACCGCCAGCAAGATGCTCGTAGAAGCCGCGTACACGGCCGGTCACGAGGTGCGGATCGATCCACTGCTCGTGCTGTCGGTGATGGCCATCGAATCGCGTTTCAATCCTTTCGCGGAAAGCGCGATGGGTGCGCAGGGGCTGATGCAAGTGATGGCAAAGGTGCATCATTCCAAGTTTGACAACCTGGGTGGCACCCGATCCGTGCTGAATCCGGTAGCTAACATTCAAGTGGGTGCGCAGATCCTGCACGACGCGATTCGCCGCAGCGGCTCCGTCGAGGCGGGTCTCAAACTCTACGTCGGCGCGGGCAATCTGGAAACGGACGGCGGTTATGCGTCCAAAGTACTGGCCGAGTACAGCAAGCTGCAGGCAGTGGCCAGCGGCAAGCGGGTGCCGACTTTCACACCACCGACGCGCGTTCAGCCAGAGGAGCCGATTGAAGCCAGAATCGAGAACACGCTCCCCCCGCCACGCTCTCATGCGGAAGAGCCTGCCTGACGTTGCCGTCTGCGTGACGCAAAAACGGAGCTCTCAGTGGGCTCCGTTTTTTTTGGCGCAACGAGCATTCAGTGATTAGCTATCTGGCTGACGCTCTGCCAGATACTTCCCAAGCCGTTCAACGGCCTCCGCAAGATTCTCCATGGAAGTCGCATAGGACACTCGCAGGTAACGTCGCGCCGCATAGTCACCAAAATCGAGCCCGGGCACTAGCACCACCCCGGTGTGGTCGAGCAGTTCGCGCGCAAATGCATCGGTATCGTGCGTGAACGCAGTGCAATCTGCGTAAATGTAAAAAGCGCCGTCGGGAATGACCGGAATCTCAAAGCCCAGTTGCTGGAGTGCTGGCACCAGATAATCACGCCGTCGCCGGAATTCTTCTTTGCGTGATTCGAATATCGCCGTCGCCTCGGGCGTGAAGCAGGCCAGCGCCGCCTGCTGCGCGATGCTCGATGCGCAGATGAACATGTTCTGCGCAAGCTTCTCGATGGCGGGCAGCATCGTCGGAGGCACGACCAGCCAACCCAGACGCCAGCCGGTCATGTTGAAGTACTTAGAGAAACTGT
>JBEDGK010000085.1:0-3880 GCA_041174665.1 Pseudomonadota bacterium | reverse complement strand
CTGCAGGCCCGATGGTGGGCACCATTATCAAACCCTCCGTGGGTTTGTCCGCACAGAGTACCGCCGAGCTTGTCGATCAGCTGTGTGCTGCCGGAATTGATTTCATCAAGGATGACGAATTGCAGGCCGATGGCCCCGCCTGCCCTTTCGATCAGCGCGCACGCAAGGTGATGGAGGTAATCAATCGCCATGCCGATCGAACAGGCAAGAAGGTCATGTATGCGTTCAACCTCACCGGTGAGCTGGACGACATGAAGCGCCGACATGACTTGGTACTGTCGCTCGGCGGTACGCTGACGATGCTGAGCCTGAATTCTGTCGGCATGACCGGCTTCAACGCGTTCCGCAAGCATGCGCAGCTACCGATTCATGCACACCGCAATGGCTGGGGCTATCTGCAAGGCGGTTGGTCTTACATCGCCTGGCAAAAACTATGGCGTCTGGCAGGTGCGGATCAGATGCATGTGAACGGACTGGCGAATAAATTTCATGAAAGTGATGAGAGCGTAATTGCATCTGCGCGCGCCTGCATGACACCGATGTTTGCGCACAAACCATGCACTGTGATGCCGGTATTCTCGTCAGGACAAACCATCAGACAAGCGCCGGGCACCTGGACGGCATTGCAATCGACAGATTTGATTTTCCTTGCGGGTGGCGGACTGTTCGCGCATCCCGGCGGCATTGCCGCTGGCGTCGCAGCACTCAGACAATCATGGGAAGCAGCGATGCAGGGAGTTCCACTCGAGATCGCTGCGAAAACTCACCGCGAACTGAGAGAAGCACTGGAAAAATTTTCCGGCTGATTTTGTCAACCGATGCGCCGGCGACGAATAACAAAAAAAGGAGAGCATCATGACCCCATTTACCCGCCGACACTTTCTGATCGCCAGCGGTGCCGCCGCGATCACTGGCCCTTGGGTCCATACCGCACACGCCGCAGAATTCGAGTTCAAGTTCGGTACCAACCTGCCTGCCACGCACCCGCTGTCGGCACGACTGATCGAAGCCGCCAAAGCGATCAAGGAGCAAACCGATGGCAAGCTTAATGTTCGCGTATTCCCCAATAATCAGCTCGGTGGTGACCCGGCGATGTTCACTCAGCTACGCAGCGGCGCTCTGGAATTTTTTTCCGTCTCGGGTGCGAATGCGCTATCGTCACTGGTACCCAAGGCAGCACTGTCTGGCGTGGGCTTCGCCTTCAAAACGTATGATCAAGTCTGGCAGGGCATGGATGGCGATCTGGGCAAACATATTCGCGCACAGATCACGGGCGCCGGCCTAATGGTGATGGATCGCATCTGGGACAACGGCTTTCGTCAGATTACCAATAACGTCAAGCCGATTGCCGGCGTGGCTGATCTGTCCGGCATGAAAATCCGTGTGCCGATCGGCAAGCTGTGGATCTCACTGTTCGAATCGCTGGGCGCAGCGCCCTCGGGCATCAGCTTCAATGAGGTGTATTCCGCGCTGCAAACGCGCGTTGTCGATGGGCAGGAAAATCCGCTGGCGATCGCCTCGGTTGCGCGGCTGTATGAGGTGCAAAAATACTGCTCACTGACCAACCACATGTGGGACGGTTTCTGGGTGCTGGCCAACAAGCGCGCATGGGACAGAATGCCAGCACGTGTGCAAGAAATCGCAGCAAAGAATTTCAATGAATTCGCCCTCTTGCAGCGCAAAGATATCGCCGAAATGAATGCGCAGCTGCGTAAATCACTGGAAGAAAAAGGTATGGTGTTCAACAGCGCCGATCCCGTCTCTTTCCGTGACAAGCTACGTAGCAGCGGCTATTACGCGAACTGGCGCAAGGAATTCGGTGAAGATGCCTGGGGATTACTCGAAAAAGCTACAGGGCGACTTGCATGAGCACGTACGCCGACAGAGCGCCCTCAGCGCCAGCGGGTAGTCTGCTAGCGCGTCTCGACTCGGCGCTCGGCTGGCTGGTGGCTCTGCCTGCAGCAGCACTGTTGGCCGTCGAAGTGGTGCTGCTGTTTACGGGCGTGATCGCTCGCTACGTCTTTCATAAACCACTGATCATCGCTGACGAACTCTCCAGTGTTCTGTTCCTGTGGCTGGCCATGATGGGCGCAGCAGTTGCTCTGCATCGCAATGCACACATGCGCATGACCGCACTGGTCAACGGCAGCGGCGATCTATGGCGCGCGCGCTGGGACTGGGCCGCCTGGACCGCTTGTCTGTGCTTTCTGGCGCTGCTCGCCGAGCCGAGCATTGGCTATCTGTTGCAGCAGCGCGAAATCGAACTGCCCGGGTTGTCGATCTCGGATGGCTGGCGCGCGGCCGCCATGCCAGTCGCCACCCTGTTGATGATCGTGATCGCCTTGGTAAAACTCTTGATGCGCGGCACACGCGAGACTGCCTCTGCACTACTGATCGCTGTTGTGCTGGCCGGTGCTTTGCAGTTCATCGGCCCGGTCATGGCGGATTTGGGCAATCTGAATCTGGTGATCTTCTTCATCGGCATCGTCGGTACCACTGTGATGCTGGGTATGCCGATCGCTTTTGCTTTCGGACTGGCGACCTTCTCTTATCTGTCGCTGTCGACGTCGATGCCGCTGGATGTCGTAGTGGGTCGCGTCGATGAAGGTGTTTCGCACCTCATTTTGCTGGCAGTGCCGATGTTCGTGTTCCTCGGTCTGGTGGTCGAGATGACTGGCATGGCGCGCACCATGGTCGCCTTTCTGGCCTCGCTGCTCGGCCATGTGCGAGGTGGTCTGTCGTATGTGCTGGTCGGTTCCATGTATCTGGTGTCCGGTATCTCAGGATCGAAAGCGGCGGATATGGCAGCAGTCGCTCCCGTGCTCTTCCCTGAAATGACTCAGCGCGGACAACAACGTGGCGAACTGGTCGCGCTGCTCGCGGCCACCGGTGCGCAAACGGAAACCATACCACCCAGTATCGTACTGATCACGATAGGTTCGGTGACGGGCGTGTCGATCGCGGCGCTGTTTGTTGGTGGTCTGATGCCGGGTCTCGTGCTGGCACTGATGCTGTGTCTCTTGATCGGCTGGCGCGCGCGCCGTGAAGCCATCGAGCTGCCGCCGCGCGCCACAGCGCAGGAGATTCTTCGCTGTTTCATCATTGCGCTGCCCGCACTGCTGTTGCCCTTCGTGATCCGCGCCGCCGTGATCGAGGGCGTGGCCACGGCAACGGAAGTATCAACCGTCGGCGTCGTGTATTCACTGCTGGTGGGCTTACTGATCTATCGTCAATTCGACGTGCGCCGTCTGGGCGCGATACTGGTCGAAACCGTGTCGCTGTCCGGTGCGATCCTGATCATTATCGGCACCGCCACCGCGATGGCCTGGGCGCTGGTGCAGTCAGGTTTTTCGCAGGCGCTGGCGGAAATGATGGCCAGTCTGCCCGGTGGTGCCGGAATGTTCATGGCGGTATCGATTGTCGCCTTCATTATTCTCGGTAGTGTGCTGGAGGGCATACCCGCCATCGTGCTGTTCGGACCGCTGCTGTTTCCGATTGCACGCGAAATGGGCATCCATGAAGTCCATTATGCGATGGTGGTGATCCTGTCGATGGGCCTTGGACTTTTCTCGCCACCTTTCGGTGTCGGCTACTACGGCGCCTGCGCGGTCAGCCAGACTCATCCTGATGAAGGTATACGCCCCATTATCGGCTACATGGTCGCGCTATTCATTGGCATCGTGATCGTCGCGCTGGTACCGTGGATCTCTACCGGCTTTCTGAAATAAATTTGCCACATCGGTCACGCTCCATGGTTCGTCTTGCCTTTTATGGTGATGATTTCACCGGCGCTTCCGACAATGCCGCGCAGTATGCGCGGCACGGTCTGCGCACTTTGCTGTTCTTCTCCAATCCCGATGCCGAGGTGCTGAAAAAGGCG
>JBEDGK010000084.1:0-8818 GCA_041174665.1 Pseudomonadota bacterium | reverse complement strand
ACCGGTGGCAGCCTGCTCCGGCATCGCCGATGAATGATGGCTGGTAATCAGCCACTCATTTCCGATTTTTTTGTACGAGAACGAGTAACGCGCCTTGACCTTGGTGCCATCCGCAAAACGGAAGGTATACAGTCCGGCATCCGTCGCTGAGTTGCAGTCGACTTCTATCAGACGGTCATCAATGCTGCCCTCGGGACGCTTCATCAAAAAATGCATGAAGTAGTCTTCCTTCTCCGCAATCGTGAAGCGCGCGCGATTGGATACCGTGGGCAACAAAATTGAATTAGGCGCGTAGTTGGCGACGACGCGGCGTGGGTCGCCGGTGCGCAGCGACGCATTCCAGCGGTCGAACAAGGCGGCAATCTCAGCTTTCAGTGGCATGTCGCATTCCTCTGAGGGATGCGGTGCGGCGACCGTCATCGCGCTGTGGCCAGAATGTGCGGGTAACGCCTTTGCCGCTGCCGAAGTTGCTGTCCCGGCTGCAGGAGCATCATGCTTCGCATGCGCCTCATGTCCTGCGTGCTCATCTTTTGCATGTGACGAATCCGTATTTGCAGCAGCCGCCGGCGCTGCATGTGCAACTGCGGGTGATGCAGGTGTGGCGGAATGCGTATCCGCTGCGAGTACTGCCGCATGCGCATCGGTCGCCGATGCCGCGGGCAGTGGCTTTTTCATCTTCACGCGTTTGCTTGCCGGCGCGGGTGCTGCAACTAGTGAGTTCGCATCGTCTTGCGCGTGGGAAGGCGCAGGCGCCTGTGCTTGTGCCGGCGGCGCGTCAGCATGTGCACCATGGCTCGCGGCCGCTGGTGCTGGGGGTACCGCGTGGGTGTCGGCCAGTGGCGCAGGGGGGGCAATCGCCGCCGCCGCGGGTGTGTCCGCGTGCGCTGTTTCGCCCGCAGGACCATCGGCGGCATGGTGATCTTGGGTGGCGCTGGCCGCCGCCTTGCGCAGCTTCAGTCGCTTGCTGGGTTCTGGCGCAGCATGGGCGTCTGCAGCAGCATTTGCTTTGTCACCGTGCGCCGGCGCCTGAGAATTTGAGCCGTGCGCTGCGGAGGGTGTGCCGCCATGGGCAGCTGCTGCCGGTGCATGCGCATCAGGCGCCGCAGCTTTTTTGGTTTTCTTCGCACGTTTCTTTTTTGGCGCTGGCTTGGCAGGCTCTTCTGCGGGGGCGTCGGCTAGCTTGGCATCGGCTGCAGGTTTAGCCTCGGCCGGGGGCTTGGCGTCGCTGGAAGGCTTGTCAACCGGCTTGGCCTGCGCGGGCTTGGCCTGTGCCTCGTTCGCATTGTGCGCGGGCGCTGAGCCGTGATCATCATGCTTGCCGTCGGCTGCCATCAGTGACGAGCAGGCCAATGCCATCAGCAGCGTGGGAATCATCAATCGTGCGTTCATCTCGTTGACCTCTCTGTCAGGTCCATGCCGGCTACGTCATGGCAGCGCCAGCAAAATTATCAATATCAAAATTCACAAGCTCAGTCTCCTGCTTTTCGGGGTGCGGTGCAGCGACCCCTGATCCGGCAACAGAACAGGCCCTCGTTCGTATTAATCGGGATGAAAACGATTTTCTGTAGCCTGCAATCAGGAGAATAGCGCGGTGCAGTTAAAGATCCGCGAAGATGCGTTCGATTATGTGGACAGGATTGAATGTTTTTGAGTAAATCCCGCAAAAATATTTCAGTTTTACTATTAAAACCCATGCAAGGCCATTGGCTGGGCATTATGCTTGTGTCGTTGCAGATACTTGTCGGGCCATGGCGCTGCCTGTATTGCTTTTTTATGGCCCAGCCGTCTTGCATTCAAAAGGAGAATTACCGTGTCCGAAAATATAATTAAAACTTTGCCGACCGAGTTGCATGATGCAGGCTGCCCTTGCTGCTCACCTTCAGCGCTGACCAGCCCGACGGGCAAGTCACGACGTCAATTCCTTGCGACCAGCGCAGCCGTGCTGGCTGGCGGCATCATGGGCTTCGTGCCCGGCCGCTCGGTGGCCGGCGGCGGCCACTATGAAGCGATGCTGGTCAATTGCATCGATCCGCGCTTCACTACGTTGAGCTGGCAATATATGGGTCTGCTGTCGGGCGTCGAGCGCGACAAGCTGGGCGACAACTACAGCCACTTTGTCATGGCCGGCGGCCCGATCGGCGCGGTGCATCCGAAATTCGCAGCCTGGCATAAGACCTTCTGGGACAACCTGGACATCACAGTCGGCCTGCACCACATTAAGCGCGTGGTCGCGCTGTCACACCGCGATTGCGGCGCGGCCAAGCTGGCGTTCGGCGCGGCATCCGTGGCTGAAAAAGAAATGGAAACTGGCTCGCATGCCGAGGCACTGACGATGTTCCGCAAGGAGGTCAACGCTCGTCATCCCAAACTGAGCGTCATCACTGGCATCATGGACACCTCAGGCAGAGTTGACCTCGTTGGTTGATTTCTGTTCCGCCGGCCTGTTTTGGCAGAGGTCAATGCGGTACTAATGCTCGTGGAAAATACTGGCTCCTTGAATCGCTGACAGGGTCATCAGCGGTACAGCGTGGCTCTGGCAAAACGTTGCTAGCGACGTGTTGTCAGAGATATTTGAGGAGTCAGATCATGAGCGCAATTCCTGACTATAAAGAGCTCACCCGGGCGGTCGCCGCGCGAATGAATCGCCTGCGTGAGTCGCAGCCCGATCTGATGACAGCGTTCAGCCAGTTAGCGGCTGCCGGTACCCAGGCAGGCGCGCTGGACAAGAAGACCCGTGAGTTCGTCGCGCTCGGCATCGCGGTATCGACACGCTGCGACGATTGCATCGGTTTCCATGTTCAGACGCTGGTAAAGCTGGGCGCGACAAAGGCCGAGCTGGAAGACGTACTGGCCACCGCAGTCTACATGGGCGGAGGACCGTCGATGATGTATGCGACGCATGCGCTCAAAGCCTTCGATGAATACACCGCCGCCTGACGCCCGGATGACAAAAACTCTCACTTCATTGATTACCGCCGGATTGATGATGGCGGCAACTGCAAAGGCGGAGCAAATACGCTTCATCTGCAGTGGGACGCATGTTGAGTATGACGGCTGGGGCAAGCGGGTCGAGCAGATGAGCAGCCTGAAAGAAGATCCGGTCGATCTGATGGTAGACACGACTGCGGGCAAGATTCATTTCAGTACGATGTACGGCGGCCCGGTGACGGCGGAACTCAAGATCAGTCCGGAATGGTTCGAAGCCGAAGTCCCGATGAACAAAACGGTCATGGGCCGCAAGATTGCCAGCGTCAGCGTGAAAGTCGGGCGGATTGCCTGGGGCGCGATGACGGTATACACGCTCGATAGCAAGGATGGCGAGAATCATCTCGCTTACGCTGGCGTGTGCACACCCAAGACGGTTTCCTGAACTGCTGCGGCTCATGCAGCCATGCGCGCACCGTGTGCGCGCGATCTCGTCAAACGTTCTTCCTGGCAGCGATGTACTTCACACCCTCCGGACCATAGGTCTCGGTGTGCGGAACATCCGCGTCCAACTGGAACAGCTCGCCTGCACGACAGAACTGCGTCTTCCCCTCCGCGACGATCGTGATCTCGCCCTCCAGAATGAGCGCGCGCGCCTCAAACGGATGGGTATGCAGATCCAGTGAACCGTTAGCAGGTCGCTCGACAGTGGCGATCTCATAACCCTGCTGACGCATCTGTTGCTCGAATAATTCTGGTGTCATTGAGAGCTCCTGCTGCATGTCAGCGCTGAAGATGAGACTTGCTCGACAACAGCTTCACCATCGTCAGCAGCGCCTGATTAGCTGGCGTCGGGATGCCATGCTTTTGCCCGAGCCGGCACACATAACCGTTCAAATAATCGATCTCGGTCGGCTTGCCGCGAGCGAGATCCTGTGCGGTCGATGAATACTGCGTCGCCATAGTGGAAGCCAGCGTGCGCACGGTCTGGTACATATCCCCCGGCACGCTGATGCCCTCTTTGCCGGCCACGGCAAGACATTCGGCGACGACAGTTTTCATCAGCGCCGGCACACCATCCACCTCGACCATCTTGCCATAGGGCTCTTGGGAGATCGCCGATATTGCATTGTACGCGCAGTTTATGATCAGCTTGCCCCACAGCGGCCCCATCACATTCGCGGATACTTCGACGGGCACACCCGACTCACCGAACCACGCAGCGACGTTTTGGCTCTCGGGCGCGTCACCGATCACTAGCTCGCCGCGTCCGTGGTGCTTCACATGCCCAGGACCGGCCATTTCGGTAGCGACGTACACCACGGTGGGTATCACGCGATGCGGCAGCACGCTGCGAACGATCTCAGGATTCTCTGCGCCATTCTGCAAACAGAGTATGACTGCATCGGATTCGAGATGAGGCGCCATCTGGCGCGCGGCCTCTGCGCTGTCTGCAGACTTCACGCAAAACAAGATGACTTTTGCGCCCGCAACGCCAGAGGCGTCGGTGCTTGCCTGCATGGGAATATGTTCGGAAACGGACTTGGCATCGAGCCACAAACCGTCTCGATTGACAGCATCGACATGGGACTGCCGGCCAATAAGGGTGACCGGGAAACCGGCACGCGCCAGCATGCCACCGAAAAAACAACCCACCGAGCCAGCGCCCATGACCGCAAATCGCGGTTTGGCTGATGCATTCATGATCTCTCCTGTTTTTGTAACAGCACCTTCTGTGGGGCGCATGCAAAACCAGACTATACCTGAACTTCGCGCACGCTCAGCAGGCCGGTGCACTCGGATAAGCTCGTCAAAGGCGCGCCCAGCGATGCAGCATCAGCCAGCGGCGTCCATCTCCGCAAATACCTTTTGTGCGAGTGCGAATGCTGAATTCGCCGCCGGCACGCCGCAGTAAATGGCCGCCTGCAGTAAAGCTTCTCGGATCTCATCGCGCGTGACGCCGTTATTCGACGCGGCACGTAGATGAAGCTTCAGCTCTTCTTCACGATTGAGTGCGATCATCATGCAGATGGTCATCAGGCTGCGCGTATGCCGCGGCAGTCCGGGCCGGGTCCAGATCTCGCCCCAGGCATAGCGCGTAATCAGGTCTTGAAAATCTCCTGTGAATGGCGTGCGATTCGCCTGCGCGCGATCAACATGCGCATCGCCGAGCACGGCCCGACGCACCTGCATGCCGGCCTCATAGCGTTCTTTTTCCTCCATCGCTTTTCCTTATCTTGCCAGGGACGTACTGATTCAATGAGACCAGTAACTCTTGTGGCTCGCTGAATGACAATAAGCCTTTGATTACACTGAGACGCGTGTCACACAGCTGCGCTGATTGGCCATAAAGCGGGTATTTAATCAGCGCCGCCAAGCAAAAAACTCAGCAATTGCTGCGTGAAAGCCTGTGCGACTTCCCAGTTAGATAGATGCGCCGCGTTCAGCTCCACATACTTTGCACCAGGTATGGCACGCGCGATAAGTTCACCATGCTCGGGCGGTGTGGCCTTGTCATGTCGGCCACCAATGACCAGCGTCGGCGCGGTGATCCGCGACAGCTCTGAGCGCTGGTCCATGTCGCGCACGGCAGCGCAATTGGCAACGTATCCCTCTGCGGAGGTGTTACGTAGCATCTGCCTCACACGCTCCACCTGTGCCGTTGCATGCACCAGAAAATCAGCGGTAAACCATCGCTCGAGCACGCCATCGATGATGCTCTCCATCCCGTCCTGCTTCACTTTCGCGATGCGCGCATTCCAGACCTCGGGCACGCCAATCGCTGCGCTGGTATTGCACAGCACGAGACGCCCAATGCGATCCGGCGCATTCACGCCGAGCCAGATACCCGTCATGCCACCCATCGACAGGCCGCAGAAATGCGCAGAAGGTATGTTCAAACCATCGAGCAGCGCTACCACGTCGCGGCCCAACTGAGCGATGCTGTAAGGCCCGGTCGTGACCTCCGACTGCCCGTGGCCGCGCGTGTCATAGCGCATCACGCGGAAATGCTCGGTTAGCGCTGGCAACTGCGGTAACCACATGTCCATCGTGGTGCCCAGTGAGTTCGACAGCACCAGCACTGGTGCGTTATCGGGTCCTTCGATCTCGTAGCACAGTTTGCCGGTGCCGGTATCAAGAAAAGACATAAAGACTCCTGTGAATCCTGCGAATTCGGTATGGGAATCAAAAAAGCTGGATCAGACTTTGCGCTGACGATGTATGGCCAGTACGCGATCGGTGAAGGTAATTGCCTCCCCCAGATAATGAGAGGGATCGAAAAGCTGTTCCAGTGTCTGGGTGTTCAAGTGCTGCGTAACGCGCGAATCCGCTTGCAAGACCTCTTGCAGCGTTGCATTGCTCCGCAAGGCCTCTGCGCAAGCAGACTCGACGAGCTCGTGCGCTGCTGCACGTCCTAGATGCCGACCTAGTGCGAGCGACACGGCCTCGGCCATCACCAATCCTCGCGTGAGATCGATGTTGGCTCGCATACGCGACTCGTCGACCTGCAAGCCTTCGACGACTTTACGCAACTGTATCAGTGCTGCACCGGCTAGCTCCGTGATTTGCGGCAAAGTGTCCCATTCCGCTTGCCAGCCACCCAGCGCGCGCTCATGCTCCTGCACCATCGCAGATAGCATGGTCGAGACCAGTGCCGGCACGCGTCCGGAAGCGGCCAGTACCGCTGCGCAACCGACCGGGTTGCGCTTGTGCGGCATAGTGGATGAACCGCCACGCCCATGGACGACGGGTTCCGAAAGTTCAGCGACCTCGGTTTGCATTTGCAAGGAAATATCTCGTGCAATTTTTCCCAGCGTTCCGGTCAGTAGTCCCAGCGTCGTCGCTACTTCGGTCATCCTGTCACGGTGCCCATGCCAGGGCACTGCGGGCAGCTCGAGTTCCAGCTGATGCGCCAATACCTGTGCGACCGCTAGTCCCTGATCACCGAGGCTGGCGAGCGATCCCGACGCACCACCGAATTGCAAGACGCCGACGCGGTGGCCAAGCGAATTGATCCTGTCCTGATGACGCAGCACCGTGTCAAGCCAGCCTGCAGCCTTCAAGCCAAAGGTGATCGGCAGCGCATGCTGCATCCAGGTACGGCCTATCATCGGTGCGGTACGGTAACGATGGGCCAGAGCAGCAATCGCATCCGCCAACTCTGAAAGCGCCACCCTCATCAACTGCAAGGCCTCACGCAATTGCAGCACCACACCCGTGTCGATCACGTCCTGACTCGTGGCGCCCCAGTGAACGTAGCGTGAGGCCTCCGCATTGCGTGCGGCGACTTGCGCAGTCAGTTGTCTGAGCAGCGGTATCGCCAGATTGCCTGCATCGCCGGCGTCTCGCGCCAACGCATCGAGATCAATATTTGCAGCGACACAGGTCTCAACAATAGCCTGTGCGGCATCCTGCGGAATCACGCCTTCGGCGGCAAGCGCTTGCGCCAACGCAGCTTCCACGTCGAGCATCCGCTGAACCGTATTGACAGGTGAAAAAATTTGCGACATGCCCTCACTGGAAGACATCGCTTGGGTGAGACGGCTGGAGTTCATTGGCAACAACTCAATCGGTATGTATCAGACATCGAAAAAGACGGTTTCATTCTGATCGCCGCCCAGCAAAACATTCCACTCGAACACGCCGACCTGTCCCGCAACGCGCTGCGCAATCAGTGTCATGCGGCGATTTGCCGGTACCATGGCCATCACCGGGTCTGATGCATGATCGTCGCCCGGAAAATAGATTCTTGTAACTGCCTGCCTGAGCAGACCGCGGGCGAACACATTCACCATGATGTGGGGCGCCTGTTCCTGCTCGTTCGCCGCGGGCACCCTGCCCGGCTTAATCGTCGAGAAACGAAATTCTCCATTGCCACCGGTGGGCGTGCGGCCAAAACCAAGGAACGTCGGCTCGAGCGGCAATGCGCGATCATCATCGGGATGTGCGTAACGTCCATGTGAGTTCGCCTGCCAAATCTCGATTAGGCCATCAGTAATGGGCGCTCGGTCTGCGTCAAACAACCGTCCTTGTATCACGATGCGCTCGCCTGCGACGCCTGGACCGGCCAGTTCAGTGGTGTTCATCCAGTCAAGGCCGATATGCAAATAAGGGCCAACGGTCTGAGATGGCGTGGCACCGAGTCGAAAATTTTTATCAGCGCTCACCTCATTGCTCCATGGGCGTCGCGTTGCGCCCGCGCAGGACGATATCGAATCGGAATCCCAGTGCCTGCTCCGGCTCGGTCAGGTTGATATCAAAATGCGAGATCATCCGTTGCCGTGCTTTTTCATCCGGTATGCTGTTGTAGATCGGATCAAGTAACAATAGCGGATCTCCGGGAAAATACATCTGGGTGACCAGCCGGGTCACAAACGCATGACCGAATAGTGAAAAATGAATGTGCGCCGGCCGCCAGGCATTCGGATGATTGCGCCATGGGTAAGCACCCGGTCGTATCGTGATGAAACGATAATTCCCCTGCTCATCCGTCATCGTGCGGCCGGTGCCGGTAAAGTTCGGATCGAGCGGCGCATCGTGATTATCATTCTTGTGCTGATATCTGCCTGCCGCATTGGCTTGCCACAACTCGACCAATGTGTTTCGCACTGGTTTTCCATCTTCATCAAGTACCCGTCCGGCAACAATGATTCGCTCACCCAGCGGCGCTCCTGTGTGTTGGCGGGTGAGGTCGGCATCGCCGGCCTTCACGCGCTCGTACCCGAAGACCGGTCCCGTCATTTCCGACAGCGACTGCTGGAGCATAACCAGCGGCTGCGATGGCGAGCGTTTGACGGTCGATGCATAGGCCGGCGACAAATAGTCAGGCTGTTCGCCCAATGAGGACCGGCGATAGGGATGAAGTACTGACATGCGATCTTCCTTGTCTCGT
>JBEDGK010000083.1:0-13109 GCA_041174665.1 Pseudomonadota bacterium | reverse complement strand
GGGCAGATTAGGCACGCCTCTCGATATCGCCGATGCCTTTGTTTATCTGTGCAGCGACATGTCGCGTTTTGTGACGGGTGTGGTGCTGGATGTGAATGGCGGCTTGCACATTCATTGATAATGACGGGCGGCTCGCGTTACTGCGAGCCGCTCTTGTCTTGCGCAAGCGCCTAGCGCACCACCGCCAACTGCTCGCGTTTTTTGTTGCGGAAGGTGTAGAGCGTCAGAGCGCTGTTCTTCACATCGCCTTTCGCATCGAACTCGATCAGACCCGTCACGCCCTGATGTTTGGTGCTGGCCATCACCGGCAGATATTTCGCAGGATCGGAAGAATCAGCCTTCCTCATTGCTTCCATCATCAGCGTTGCTGCGTCATACGCATAGGGCGCATAGATCTGCACATTGCTGTTGTATTTCTTGCGATATCTCGCACGGAAGTCATCCATCATTTTTTGCTGTGACGGTTCAATGCCACCCGGCTCGGAGCAGATCACGATGTCGTCTATCAGGCCCTCACCAGCCAGCACTGGCATTTGTTCCGAGCACACGCCATCGCCACCCATGAATTTGGCCTTGATGCCGAGCTGCTTCATTTGCCTCAGCATCGGGCCGCCGACCGCGTCGATACCGCCAAAGAAAATCGCTTCGGGATTTTTGGCCTTGATCGCGGTCAGGATGGCGCTGAAGTCGGTGGCCTTGTCATTGGTGAACTGACGACTGACGATGTTAATGCCCGCCGCCTTCGCCGATTTGAGGAATTCATCCGCAAGGCCCTGACCATAGGCAGAGCGGTCATCGATGACCGCGATATTTTTCAATTTCAGTGTGTCTGCCGCATAGCGCCCCATCACGCTGCCCGCCTGCGCATCATTAGTCACCACACGGAACGCGGTCTTGTACGCCTGCTGCGTGTATTTCGGATTGGTCGCGGAAGGAGAAATTTGCGGGATAAAGGCATCGTGATAGATCTTCGATGCTGGAATGGTGGTGCCGGAGTTCACATGACCAATCAACCCCTGTACCTTGCTGTCGGCCAGCTTTTGCGCCACCAGCGTGGCTTGCCGGGGATCGGCGGCATCATCTTCCGAGACCATCACGAACTTTACTTTCTTGCCACCGATAGTCACGCCTTTCGCATTCATTTCGTCGACGGCCATGCGCACACCATTCTCGGTATCTTTGCCGAGATGCGCGATATTGCCGGTGAGGGGACCGGCATGGCCAATCTTGATCGTCACCTCCTGCGCGTGTGCGGCAGTGAAGGGCGCGATCAGCGCCGGAGATAACAATGCGGAATAGATCAGAGCAAGGCAGGCACGACGTTTCATGAGGGCTCGCTTTCTTTCGTGTGGGCGTGTTGTTTTTAAAAAGTTAATCTTTTCTGCAACTTGACTGCTATTGTGCATTCGGCTCACAGGCGTTGCAGTGGAACATTCAAACAGCTCTTGGTAGCATAGCGAACCTTTTCGCCAGACTTCAAGCGCCCTGTGCTGCTGAATGGCCTGAACGACCAAAAACATACAACATAAACCCTAGCAAACTAAACACAACCGGAGACATCATGGCCAACGTCAGTCAACGCGCGCAGAGCCTCGGCACGGAGAATGCCTTCATCGTGCTGGCGGAGGTCAACAAGTTGATCCGCGAAGGCCGCGACATCATCTCTTTCTGCATCGGCCAGCCAGATTTTCACACGCCCGTCCATATTCAGGATGCAGGCGTCAAGGCCATCCGTGAAGGCAAGCATGGTTATACGCCGTCAGCGGGTATTCCCGAGTTGCGTCAGGCAGTTGCTGAAGACTTCAGCCGTACCCGTGGTATCAAGGTCGATGCGGATGATGTGGTCGTTGGTGCTGGTGCAAAACCCTTTATCGGTTACACGATCCTCTCCACCACCGATTACGGCACGGGCGATGAAGTGATCTATCCAGTGCCGGGCTTCCCGATCTATGAATCGCAGATCAAGGCCAATGGCGCTGTCGGCGTGCCTGTTTATCTACGCGAGTCGCGCAACTTCAGCTTTGATCCGCAAGAGCTGGCCGACAAGATCACGCCCAAGACCAGGCTACTGATCCTGAACTCGCCGCAGAATCCAACCGGCGGCATCATTCCCAAGAAAGACATGGAAGCAATTGCCGAGATACTGCGCAAGCATCCGCAGGTGTGGATATTTGCCGACGAGATCTATGGCCGCTTGATCTACGATGGTGAGTTCGTGTCCATCGCATCGCTGCCGGGCATGCAGGAGCGCACGGTCATCTCCGATGGCTGCTCGAAGACTTGGGCGATGACGGGATGGCGGCTTGGATTCATCGCCAACAAGAAGCTTGCGCCCTATTTCACGACCTGGATCACGAATACCGAGTCTTGTGCGTCGCAGATCACCCAGTGGGCGGGTGTCGAGGCGCTGAATGGTCCGCAAGATGAAGCGAATCGCATGCGTGATATCTTCCACAAGCGTCGTGACCTGATCGTCGGCCTGCTGAATCACGTACCGGGCGTGAGCTGCAAGACACCAGGCGGCGCGTTCTATGCATGGCCGAACGTGACAGAAGCTTGCAAGCTGATCGGTGCAAAAGATTCAGAAGAATTCCGTCGTCGCTTGCTGAACGAAGCTGGTGTTGCGGTACTGGCAGATATTCACTTTGGCCCGCGCGTGGATGGCGACGGTCAGCACATCCGCTTCAGCTATGCGGCGTCTGACGAAGCGATCAGGGCAGGTCTGCAGCGCATGACGGATTTCATCAACAAGAATCGCGTCTGATACGGGTAAGTTTGATAAAGCGCCCTCTGCCGGTGCAGGCAGAGGGCACTTTTATTTCTATGGCATTCACGCGACCTTCTCGTACAGCGTCACCACACACGCCCCCCCCAGCCCCAGATTGTGCTGCAAAGCGAGTGCTGCGCCCTCAACCTGACGCTTGTCAGCGGTACCTCGTAACTGATTGACCAGTTCCGTGCACTGCGCGAGACCCGTTGCACCCAGCGGATGACCTTTGGAAAGCAAGCCGCCGGAGGGATTCGTCACCGTGCGGCCACCGTAGGTATTGTCACCATCGATGATGAATTTTTCCGCGTCACCTGCGGGGCACAGGCCGAGCCCTTCGTAGGTGATGAGTTCATTGTGCGCGAAGCAGTCATGCAGCTCGACCACCGGAATATCGTGTGGATCGACGCCCGCCGCTTCATACACTTGCCGTGCTGCTGCATGAGTCATGTCGAAGCCAACCAGCTGGCGCATATCGCTGTGCGCTCCGCCGAAGGTGGAATCGAAGTCGGTGGTCATTGCCTGCGCGCGGATGCGGACGTGCATATCAAGGCCATGTTTTTTTGCGAAGGCTTCCGAGCAGACAATCGCTGCCGCGCCGCCGCAGGTCGGCGGGCAGGCCATTAGCCGGGTCATCACGCCCGGCCAGACTGCGGGTGCGGCCATCACTTCTTCTTCGGTCACGACAGTTTTGAACAAGGCCAGCGGATTGTTCGCCGCATGGCGGCTGGCCTTGGCACGTATCTTCGCAAAAGTCTCCAGCTTGGTGCCGTATTGCTTCATGTGCGCCAGACCGGCGCCGCCAAAATAGCGTAGTGCCAGCGGGATGCCATCGGCGGGCACCAGACGCTCGCTGGTCTCATCGAAGCGATCGAAAGGCGACGGGCGGTCTTCATACATATTGCCAATCGCGCCCGGCTTCATCTGCTCGAAGCCCACAGCCATTGCACAATCCACGGAACCTGATGCGACCGCTTGCCGCGCAAGCCATAGCGCGGTTGAGCCGGTCGAGCAGTTGTTGTTCACATTAATGACCGGCACGCCGCTCATGCCGACTTCATACACGGCGCGCTGGCCGGAGCAGGAGTCGCCGTACACATATCCCGCATAGACTTGCTGGATCGCAGAGTAATCGAGACCCGCGTCTTCCAGTGCCGCGCGCATCGCACGCGCGCCCATCAGGTGATAAGGGTCGCTCGCACCCGGTTTGGTGAAAGGGATCATACCGACGCCGACGACATGCACATGCTGGGACATAAGGTCTCCTTTGTTTTTATAAAAGTATTTGAATAAGACGACGCTGTCCTAGGCTTCAATTCTCGCATAATCGCAAGTGGCGACTAGACTGTGCCAACCGGCGCGACCGGCGAGCCCACCGCACCGGGCAAACGCAATGGTGGTGCGGTCAGCAGAAAGCAGGAACGTTGATTCGCACGCAGCCAGCGTGCCAGAGGTGTCAGATGCCACAGCTCGCCCAGATGAATGCCCAGCTTGAACAGGCAATGCTCATGCAGCGGCAGCGCTGCGCAATGACCGTCATGTGAAGAGGCAGGGTGAGCCTCGACCGCATAGTTATCCGCGATAAGCACGGACAGTTGCGATTCCGTGATCCACTGCAGCAGACGGGGATCGCGTCCTTCAAGCACTGCGCAACTCTTCGCGAGTCGTTCACCATCCGGTTGTCGGTTCATGTCGAGCAAAAGCTCTGCAAAGCCCGTATGCATGCAGACCATATCGCCCGGCTCAATCCGCACTTTATCTTTGTTCAGGATGTCGGCCAGCATCGCATAGTCGACGTTCACACGTTGATTACCGACGTGTGCATGAAGATCAATCATTACGGCGCGTCCCTGTACGCAGCGTTCGGCCATATGTTCCATGCCCAGGGCGCTCGCGTGCGAGGTAGAGCGTTGACCGATCGGTGGCAGGTCAAAGGCGCCGCAGTCTGAGGGGTCGCTTGGTCCGGAAACATCGTCGCCGGCGCGATAACCGTTGTAGTACACCGCCTCCGCCTGGCCATCGCCATTGGCATCGAACAAAGAACCCACGTGTGCCAGGCTGTCCCACTGCGTGCTGTATTGCGTATGAAGAATCACGAGATCATCGCTGATCACGTCAGTATGCGCAGGATCATCCTTGGCCAGCACATAATTCATATTGGGCTGATGGTTGCGCAGCGTCGGGCGAAGCACGGGTGGATAGCGTCTTGGGTTGAGCACGTTACCACCCGGGACATCAAGCGGCAAACTGAGATTGAACGCAAGACCTTCGCGTACCTCAGCGATACCTTGCAATACCTTCTGCTGAGTGATCAGGTTCAATCGTCCCAGCTGATCATCGGGACCGAAATCTCCCCAGTTCGAGTCCGGGGGTCTTTGCTTCCAGCGGGGGGAGTGGTGCATGGCGGCCTCCTGCAAGGACAGTTTGTTCAGGCAGTGTAGCAGCGGCCACGCAGCGTGGCGCGATGTATCAGTAACCTATTGCCGCCCCGTCGCTGCGTGGATCCGACCCGCCGTATTTCACATTGGTCACCGGATCAATGGTGATGCCATGTGCATGGCCGGCCAGCTCATTCCATGCAGGCCAGTGATTCAGCAGATGACCGCGCTGCTCCAGTGTCTTCAGCGTCTCGGCTGGGAAGCGTCCTTCGATATGCAACGTGTCTCGGCTCTCGCCGAGCGCAAAACGTCCGGACAACCAGCGGGGTGTCTCTAGTGCCTGCTGAATATCGCAACCGAAATCCATCATCGCGACGTAAGCTTGCAGCTGTATCTGTGGCTGGCCATCGGCACCCATGCAGCCCAGTACGCTCCACAGCTTGCCGTTGCGCTTGCCCATCGAGGCGATCAATGTGTGAAGCGGTATCTTGCCGGGCTCGAGTTTGTTCGGATGGGAAGGGTCCAGCGAAAAATACGCACCGCGGTTTTGCAAGATCACGCCGGTACCACCTGCGACAACCGTCGAACCAAAGCCGCCATACAGGCTGTGAATCAGCGAGACCGCATTGCCCGCGTCATCCACTACAGCAATGTAGACCGTGTCCCCCGACAAGCTGCCATACGAAGGCACCCTGTCCCAGGGCAGCGCACGCACCGGATCGATCAGTGCGCGACGCTCATCTGCGTAGGCTTTGGAGATCAGCCTGTCCATCGGGATGTTCGAAAATTTAGGATCGGCGATGTAGCGGTCGCGGTCGTGATAAGCGATCTGCTTGGACTGCACCAGCAGGTGCACATGATCGGGCCCGAGGAAGCCAGTCTTTTGCAAGTCGAGCGGCTCGACCAGATTCAGCATTTCGATGACCGCAAAGCCTTGTGTGGGTGCCGGCGTTTGGTACAGCGTTAGATCTCGATACTGGCCGACCAGCGGCTTGTCCCATTCGGCACGTTGCGTCTGCAAATCAGATTTCGTGAAGAAACCGCCGCGCTCATTGATGTAGTTGACCAAGGTATCAGCCACGTCGCCATCATAAAAACCATGCCGGCCCTCTCTGCCAATGGTTTCAAGTGTATTTGCCAGTCCGGGATTGCGGATTAGCGATCCTGTTGCAGGGATACCGTTTTTCAGGAAGATGGCTGCAGCATCTGGTTCAGCTTTGAGTTCCTGCTCGGTTTTGGCGATCCAGCTCGCGAGTCGTGCAGTGACTGGGAATCCTTCGCGCGCATAGCGGATAGCTGATTGCAGATTGCGTGACAGGGGCAGCTTGCCGTATTTCGCATGCGCCTCGCACCAGCTGTCGACCGAACCTGGTGTGGTCAGGCTGGCCGGCAGGATGCCGCGAAACGGAATCTCTGTCATGCCACGGCTACTGAAATAATCGATGTTGGCCGATGCCGCAGCGCGTCCGCCGCCGTTCAGGAAATGTACGTCGCCCGTGGCGGCTTCATGGATCAGCCAGAACGCGTCACCACCGACACCGACCATGTGCGGATAGATCACCGACAGCACCGCACTGGTGGCGATGGCAGCATCAATCGCCGAGCCGCCAGCACGCAGCACATCAACGCCGGCCTCTGATGCAAGCGAATGCGGGCAGGTGACCATGCCGCGCGGAGCGAGGGTGGCCGGGCGGCCGGTAGTGATATTCAACGTGCTTCTCCTGTGGTCAATCCAGTGATGCGCTTCGGAAGAAATGAGGGTCTCCGGTTTGCATCGTCGAAAATCGAATGATAAACGGTATCGGTCCAGCCTTTCGTTTCAGAGCGGCAGTAATACATGCGATGCTTGCGCTGCTGGCAAAGGCTATGTCGGCCTGGTGCAGGCTTCAGTTAACATCGTTCCGCGCCGAGCCAAAACAACAGGCGCCACAGCACCGACAAACAAGGAGGCGAGATGGCAATTTACGAACTGCGGACCTATCAGGTCATCGTGGGAAAAATGGGTGAAGTGGTCGAGTTGTACAAAAAAGAGGGCTGGCCCGCGATCGAACGTCATCCGAAAAAGCTGATCGCTTATTTCACTGGCGATGTCGGTGCGCTGCACCAACTTGTGCATCTCTGGAAATTCGATGATGATGCCGATCGTCGGGCGTTCTGGGCCGCACTGTTCGCCGATGAACAATTCCTCGCGTTTGCGCAAAAAGTCAGGCCGTTGGTTGCCTCGCAAGAGAACAAGCTGCTTCTGGCCGCCCCCTGGGGGCCCGCGCTGTAAAAATTATTAAAAAGATATCATCTTGATGGGTCATGTGAAGACACTGAGTCACTCATCTTCTTATCGCGGGCGATGCAGAACCGTTCAGAATCAAAGGTTTGCCGTCATTTGGCCAGCCAAAAATAGTTCGAGGGCTCATTAAATCAACCCTTGCTTAACCTTTCGGTTTGACGGGAATAGCGTCACACCTCCGTATTCTTTGATAGATTCCAGCGCGCCCCCGAGAGGGGTTCGAGCCAACCCCAGGAGGCGTGCCGTGAAACACTTCAGTACCTCATTTGCCGTATCGTTCATCTGCCTGGCGCTCGCGGCCTGGTGGGGTTACACCCATGGCGGCGTCCCCGGCGCATTGACTGCGTTTGGTATCGCGCTCATTCTCGGGGTCATGGAGGTATCACTCTCCTTCGACAACGCCGTGGTGAATGCCTCGGTGCTGAAGCACTGGGATGAGTTCTGGCAGCGTATTTTCCTCACCGTCGGTATCTTGATTGCCGTCTTCGGCATGCGATTGATTTTCCCTCTGGTGATCGTGGCTGCTGCAGCAGACCTCGGCATGGGCGAAGTCTGGGATCTTGCTCTGACAGATCCTAAACAGTTTTCTGCCTACCTCAGCCGCCATCATGATGAAGTCGCTGTTTTCGGCGGTATTTTTCTGCTGCTCGTCGCGCTGAATTTCCTGATGGACGACACCAAGGAATTACACTGGTTGGGCAATGCCGAGGCCAAGCTCGCGTCTTTTGGCAAGATTGGCTCAGTTCCGGTGCTGGTGGCGCTGCTGGTAGTCATTGGCAGTCTTGCGCTGGTAGAGCCTGAGCAGGAATTTGTCGTCTTGATCGCAGGTATGTGGGGAGTGATTGTCTATGTTGCCGTCGACTTTCTCAGTGCCCTGTTGGAGCGCGACAGCGAAACGGATGTGGATGTCGGTGCCGTCGTGAAGAGCGGCGGTATCGGCGGTTTTCTGTATCTGGAAATTCTAGATGCCTCATTCTCGTTCGATGGCGTCATTGGTGCATTTGCTATTACGAACGATGTTGTCATTATCATGTTGGGGCTAGCAATAGGCGCGATGTTCGTTCGTTCAATTACCGTTTATCTCGTGAGGCAAGGCACGCTGGATGAGTACGTGTATCTCGAGCACGGCGCACACTACGCCATTGGTATTCTTGCGCTCATCATGTTTGCTAGCGTCAAGTATCATGTGCCCGAGCTGGTAACTGGATTGCTGGGTATCGCCTTCATTCTCGCTTCGCTGTGGTCCTCGGTCCGCTACCGAGATGCCGAGGCGGGTAGTGCAGAGTCATCTGAAAAGTCCGACTAATCCCAGCAGTTCGGGCGATTCGCGCAAGCCAAACCAAGCAGTCGAGCAACCCAGTCCGACGATCGTCAGTGTGATTCGACAGCGTGGCGGCATAGCCCACCGCCGGGTGGCTTACATCAGAAATACACCCTTGCCGGCATTCTGCTGATCGAAGATGCGATAAGCTTCTTCACCTTGATTCAGCGTCCAGCGATGAGTGAACAAGCCATCGACATCAATCTTTCGATCGGCGATGAAGTCATTGCAGGCTTTCTGCCCAACAGTCGAGAAAGTCCATGAGCCCATCACCGTTACCTGACGACGCAGCATGTCGCGACTGACATCGATGCTGACCGAGCCACCCTCACCGACAAAGCATGCCTTTCCCCAGCTACGGACGCATTGCACGGACTGCAAACGCGCATCGGGAGAGGAGGAGGTATCCATCGACGCATGCGCGCCAAGGCCATGGGTCAGCTGGCGGATTGCCGCCACGGCATCTGTTTTGGATGGGTTGATCACTGCCTCCGCGCCGAACTCTTTGGCGCGAGCCAGACGCTCTTCGCTGACATCCAGCGCAATCACGCGCGCCCCCATGGCGACTGCGAGCTGGGTGGCCGACAAACCGACTGGGCCCTGACCGAAGACTGCGATGGTCTGATCACCCGTGGTTTGCAGACGGTGCAGCGCTCCCCACGCGGTGCCAGTGCCGCAGGCAATCGCCGCGCCGGTTTCGAACGAGAGTTCGTCGCGTAACTCAACAATCGTGTTGGCCGGGCATTTCATGTAAGTCGCATGTGCGCCGTGACCGGTAATGCCATAAATTTCTGCGACACCCTCCACACACATCTGCTGCCAGCCGGTCGAGCAGTGCGGGCAGGCGCCGCAGCCACGATAGTGATGCACCATCGCGCGCTGGCCGACATAGGCCTGCTTGGGATTCACATGCGATCCGACTGCCACCACCACGCCGCAGGGCTCATGACCGGCGATCACATGCATTGCCTCGGTGTAGCCGAGATTTTTCAGACCCTCGCCGAACGGTGCGCGGTAAACCTTCAGATCACTGCCGCACATGCCTGAGGCTTTGATCTCCAGCACGACCTCCGTCGGGCCCGGCGAGGGATCGGGAAACTCGCGCATCTCGACCTTGCGATCTCCTGCGAACACGATGCCTTTCATAGGGTCTCCAGATGCTTGTTAGTGTATTCAGCGCATGATGAAAGGGTTCGCCGGCGCACCTTCGGCATACGAGATCCAGGTGCTCTTGGTCTCGAGATAGCCCTGCACGGATTCCATGCCGCTCTCACGACCGATACCAGAATGCTTCATGCCACCAAAGGGCATCATGTAACTGACAGCGCGATAGGTATTCACCCAGACCGTCCCGGCACGCAGTGCCTTGGACAGGCGCACTGCACGACCAATGTTTTCAGTCCACACACCGGCGGCAAGACCATAGATGGAGTCATTCGCCAGACGGATCGCCTCTTCTTCCGTATCGAAACCGATGATGGACAGCACGGGTCCGAACACTTCTTCACGGGCGATGCGCATCTCGGGTTTCACATCAGTGAAGATGGTGGGTTCAACGAACTGTCCGCCTGGCAGATCGGGTGCAGGACCGCCACCGAGGATGCAGGTGGCACCTTCTTTCTTCGCGATATCGATGTAATCAAGGATCTTCTGATACTGCGCCGGCGTGGTCACCGGGCCGATGTTGGTGTCGGCAGCCATTGGATCACCTTTGCGCGCGGTCGCGCCCAGCTCGGCGACTTTTTTGGTGAAGGCTTCCTTGATCGAGTTCTGCACCAGCAGGCGCGAGCCGGCGATGCAGGTCTGGCCGGTCGCAGCAAAGATGCCCGAGATCACGCCTGCGGCCGCCTTGTCGAGATTACAGTCATCAAACACGATGTTCGGCGATTTACCACCCAGTTCCAGCGTCACGCGTTTCATGGTCTTTGCCGCTTGCGCGTAGATGCGCGCGCCCGTCGCATCCGAGCCGGTGAAAGTGATCTTCGCAACATCTGGATGATCGACCAGCGCCGAGCCAGCCTCTGGGCCATAGCCGGTGACGACATTGAATACGCCATCCGGGAAGCCAGCCTCTTTGGTCAGTGCCGCATAGTCGAGCGTGGAGGCTGAGGTGAATTCGGAGGGCTTGATCACCACTGAGCAGCCAGCAGCAATCGCGGGTGCGCATTTCCATGCAACGAACAGCAGAGGTGAATTCCATGCCGTGAGCGCGGCGACCACGCCGACTGGCTCATGGCGAGAGAAAGCGAAGATGTCCGGTTTATCGATGGGCATCACCGAGCCTTCAAGCTTGTCGGCCAGTCCACCGAAATAGCGCCACCATTCCGGGTGATAGTTCATCTGGCCGCGCATCTCCGCGATCAGTTTGCCATTGTCCATGACCTCGATCTCAGCGAGACGCTCAGCGTGTTTTGCCACCAACTCGGCTAGGCGCAGCATCATCTTGCCGCGCTCGGTTGCCGTCATTTTTGCGTAAGGCCCTTCGGTCATTGCGCGCTTGGCAGCCTGCACTGCACGATCGACATCCTTTGCACAGCCTTTCGGTATTTTTGCCCAGGCTTTGCCGGTGTAGGGGTTGAGCGTGTCCAGCCATTCCTTGCCAATGGGGTCGACATATTCTCCGTCGATATAGTGCTGGTAGATTTTCATTGGGGTCTCCGAAGGTTTTGCAGTGGATCTGTTCAGTACGAAATCAGTCGATACATCAGGCGGCATCGCGCCAGTCTTCGTCCATCATGGCTGCCGCCTTGTCGGCGATCATGATAACCGGAGCATTGGTATTCCCCGAGGGGACGCGAGGCATCACCGAGGCGTCAGCGATGCGCAGTCCGTGCAAGCCTCTCACCCTCAGCCGATGGTCAACGACCGCCATTGCATCGTTGCCCATTTTGCAGGTACCGGTCGGGTGATACATCGACTGCGCCTGCTCGCGCAGATAGTCGATCAGTTCCTCGTTCGACTGGCACTGGGGCCCGGGCATCAACTCCGCTTTCAGTCGCGAAGCAAAGGGCTCGCTATGGAATAGCTTACGCATGAGGCGCACGCCTTCCACCAGCGGCATCAGGTCGCGCTCGTCGCTCAGCAGCCGTGGATAGATCCGAATGCGCTCCGCCGGATCGGCAGACGCCAGCTGCACACTACCGGTGGAGAAGGGCTGCAGCAGTCCACAGGAGGCGGTGACTGCGGGTGACGGATCCGCACGATACATGCCGCCTTTGCCCA
The DNA here is from genome assembly GCA_041174665.1 of Pseudomonadota bacterium. GTDB lineage: Bacteria > Pseudomonadota > Gammaproteobacteria > Burkholderiales > Burkholderiaceae_D > Pernthalerella. The sequence continues at coordinate 1,137 of JBEDGK010000083.1, read as the reverse complement.
ACATGCTGAACGGACGCATCTGTATCTGCAGGTCGATGCGAGGACCATGCACTCGGGAAGAGGTGAACAAGCCGACTTGCGCTGCCGCCGAATTGAGCAGCCCGCGTCGCGTGAACAGATAGCGCAGTACGTCTGGAATCATGCGCAATGTGCTGGAGATTTTGCGGTTCAGCGAGAACGCATTGTCGACGCTGACCAGGCAGTGAGCATAGACATGATCTTGCAGGTTCTGACCGACGCCCGGCAAAGCATGAAGCGCGCGCAGGCCATGTAGTTGCAATGCCTGCGGATCACCTATCCCTGAGAGCATCAGTAGGTGCGGCGAGTTGATCGCGCCGGCGGAGAGCACAACCTCTGGCGCATGTACTTGATGTAATCGACCGTGGACACGGAACCGCACACCGGTGACTCGCGTTCCCTCCAGCAGGATTTTTTCAACCAGCGCATGGGTCTGCACCTGAAGGTTGGATCGGTGGCGCACGGGTGTCAGGAAAGCCTGCGAGGTGGAAGATCGCACACCATCATTGATCATCAGCTCCAGATAGCCGACACCTTCTTGCGTGCTGCCATTGAAATCAGCATTCCTTGGCATGCCATTGGCGATGGCCGCCTCAATGAAGGCCTGCGACGCGGGGTGGGGTTCCATCACCGGCGTCACATGCAATTCACCGCGGCTGCCGTGCAGCGCGGATTCACCGAGGTGATGCGATTCCGTCCGTTTGAAGTGGGGCAGCACATCCTGCCATCCCCAGCCTGGATTACCGGCGGCCAGCCAGCCGTCGTAATCTTCGGGCGTGCCGCGCATGTAGACATGACCATTGATGCAACTGGTACCACCGACCAGACGTCCGCGTGGCAGGAACAGCTGGCGCTGCTTGAGTCCCGGCTCCGGCTCGCTGACATAGCCCCAGCTAATCGCTTGATTGGCGACCACGCGTGGCACGCCTGCCGGCACACGTGTCCATACATTCGTGTCTTCCGGGCCCGCCTCAAGCAGCAACACCCGGCGTGAAGACTTCGCTGACAGGCGGTTCGCCAGCACACATCCGGCCGAGCCGGCACCGATGATGATCAGGTCATAGTGCTTGGACATGACGAGATTTTTTTATCCTGACATCGGGATCTCTCACCCTGTAA
>JBEDGK010000082.1:0-6750 GCA_041174665.1 Pseudomonadota bacterium | reverse complement strand
ACTGCCGCCAGGCACTGGGCCTGTTCATTCTGACGGTAGTAGGCATAAGCGATTTCCATCTGTGCCTGCTGCGCATAGACGCCGAACGGATAACGCGATTCGAGCTTCTCGAAATACTTGATCGATTTTTCGTAGTTGCCCGATCTCAGCTCGTCCTTGGCCTCGGCGTATAATTTGTCCGCCGACCAGCCCTTGGTCTCGTCATTTTTTTCTCCCAGCGAGCCGCAGCCCGACAGCACGAAGGCGAGCGCAATCACAGCAAGTGTCAGGAATTTTTTCATTGTGGGGCGGGGCGCTTGCGCGGAAAATTTGATGCGTCGATTATAGCCGATGGATATCCCGTGAGAGCAGACAGCCAGGCCCCTTCCGACGAACTGATGGACGACGATGCTTTGGATGATGCCGAGGTCGTTGGTGTCAGCCTTGCCCCGATTTCTCTGCGTCTGGATGACAGCAGTCAGGGTGTGAGGCTAGACAAGGCTTTGTCCGTGTTGCTGCCGCAGTTCTCGCGGGGCAGGATTCAGCAGTGGATAGAGGAGGGACGGGTACGGGTTGACGGCAAACCGGCCAAGGTGCGCAGCCTGATGCTCGGCGTCGAAACGATCTCCGTGCGGCCGCAACCTGCCGAACAGTCGCACGCTTACTCGCCCGAGCCCGTGCCGCTGACGGTGGTCCATGAAGATTCATCCATCATCGTTCTGAACAAGCCAGTCGGACTGGTTGTGCACCCGGCAGCGGGCAATTGGTCGGGCACCCTGCTCAACGGTCTGTTGCACCGCTGGCCTGAGCTGGAGGGTGTGCCACGTGCGGGCATCGTGCATCGGCTGGACAAGGACACCAGCGGCCTGCTGGTGGTGGCGCGAACGCTGGTCGCGCAAACAGATCTCGTGCGCCAGTTGCAGGAGCGCTCCATGGGCCGCGAGTATCTGGCACTGGTCTGGGGGCAGCCAGTGTCGAGCGGCCGCATCGAGGCGGCCATTGCCCGTCATGCTCGCGAGCGAACGCGCATGGCCGTCAGCAAGTCACCGCTGGCCAAGCCAGCGGTGACGCACTTCCAGAAGGTAGCTTCCGGCCAGATCGATGGTCGGCCGGTGGCGCTTCTGCGTTGCCAGCTGGAGACCGGGCGCACGCATCAGATTCGTGTGCACCTGCAATCGATCGGTTTTCCCATTGTGGGTGATGCGGTATACGGAAAATCACATCTCGTATCAGTCTTTCCCCGGCAGGCGCTGCATGCGGAAAGACTGCGCCTTGCTCATCCGGGCACGGGCGCGGATTGCGCTTGGCATGCGCCAGTGTCCGACGACATGGCCGGCCTGCTGGTGCGTGCGGGAATATCCGTTTGACTGAGATGCGTTCACTCCCCATTGATTGGCCCGATCTCCCCGAGCGCATCGGCGTACTGTCGACGGTACGATCCGGTGGCGTGAGCCTGCCGCCTTATGATGATGGCGCGGGCGGCGGCGGCCTTAACCTTGGCGCGCATGTTGGTGATCTGCCGAGCGCCGTTGCGCATAATCGAGCACTGCTGCGTTCGGTGCTGCCCTCGGAGCCAGTGTGGCTGGAGCAGGTGCATGGTGTCCGGGTCGTCAATGCGAGCTCCGTGCTCGCGCAGCGCAGTGTGCCCGAGGCCGACGCCAGTTTCGCGACCGAGCCTGGCGTCGTCTGCGCGATCATGACCGCCGATTGCATGCCGGTGCTTCTGGCCGACAGGCAAGGCAAGGTGGTGGGCGCAGCGCATGCCGGATGGCGTGGGCTGGCCGCTGGTGTGATCGAGGCGACGGTAGGGCGCATGAGAGAAGCCGGCGCGGAGGAATTGTCGGCCTGGCTCGGGCCGGGCATCGGGCCTGCCTGCTTCGAAGTCGGCGATGATGTTCTGCAGGCATTCGATCGCTTGGGCGAGGAGGCTCGAGGGGCTTTCATTGCGATTGAGGGCAAACCGGGAAAATATCTCGCCGACTTGCCTCAGCTTGCGCGCTTGGCACTGTCAGTCGCCAGAGTGAGCCATGTGATGGGCGGTGACTACTGCACCATGAGCGAACCGGTGAATTTTTATTCTTTTCGTCGCGAGCGTGTCACAGGCCGCATGGCGACGCTGATTTGGATCAAGTAGGTCCGGGCGGTTGATCTTGCCCCGCTTGTTGCCGCTCTTGCATGGCTTGCAGTCTCTCCAGTTCGCGGCGTTTTCTACGCTGGCCGCTACCGCCGATGTAGACAATGAGCAGTGTCGGTAACACACCATAAAAGAAAAACGTCATAATGCCGGCTGTCACCGAATCCTCGGTGATAGCCATCATCAGCACGACATATATCCAGCCAACCGCAGCGATGTGCATGCGCCCCTCTTGCCCAGTTATCCCATCGATGGCGCGCAGCATACGCGAAAACGGCGGTTTGAATACGAGGAGGATCGCATGAGCAAGTCAGCCAGCCGCGCGCAACCCGGTCAGGGCGGTAAAACGGATCCTGTATCGGGCGCGGCAGCATGGATGGCGCAGTTCGCTGATCCGAAGGGCTGGCAGTCAATGATCAATCTGATGCAGACCGGTATCCAGGGCATGCCCGCCATGCCGGTGATGCCCGGGCTGCCCGATGTGCCCGGCATGCCATCGGTGATGGCCATGGTGCCGCCGAAAAAGCTGGCGCAGCTGCAGAAGGATTACGTCGAAGAAATGTCCACGCTATGGACAGGTTTCCTCGCCTCGCGCACACCCGAAATACGCGATCGTCGCTTCTCATCACCGGCGTGGAGCTCCAATCCCCTGTACGCATTCAACGCTGCAGCCTATCTGCTCAATGCCCGCTACTTGAATGCGCTCGCGGACACCGTTGAAGCTGATCACAAGACCAAAAAGAAAATCCGCTTCGCCACTCAGCAAGCGATCGATGCGATGTCGCCGTCCAATTTCATGGCGACCAATCCAGATGCACAGCAAAAGCTGATCGAGACCAAGGGCGAGAGCCTCCAGAACGGCATCATGAACATGATCGCCGACATGCGGCGAGGCCATGTCTCTCAGACTGATGAAAACGCGTTTGAGGTCGGGCGTAATGTTGCCGCCAGTGAGGGCGGCGTCGTGTTCCAGAACGAGGTGATTCAGCTCATTCAGTATCGTCCGCTGACGAAAAAGGTCTATCAGCGTCCGCTGCTGATCGTTCCGCCTTGCATCAACAAGTTCTACATCCTCGATCTTCAGCCGGAAAACTCGCTGATCCGTTATGCGGTCGAGCAGGGGCATACGGTGCTCGTCGTCTCATGGGTCAATCCGGGCGCCGAGCGCGGATCGCTCGGCTGGGATGACTATGTCGAGCAGGGCGTGATCGAAGCGATTCATGTCGCGCAAGAGATCAGCGGCGAAAAGCAAGTAAACACGCTGGGCTTCTGCGTGGGCGGTACCCTGCTGGCCAGTGGGCTGGCCGCGATGGCGGCGCGTGGTGAGAAGCCTGCCTCCAGCCTGACCTTGCTGACCACGATGCTCGATTTTAGCGATGTCGGCACCATCGACGTATACGTCGATGAAGCGCAGGTGGTCCAGCGTGAACAGGCTATAGGCAAAGGCGGCCTGATGCCGGGGCGAGATTTTGCAGCGGCGTTCTCCAGTTTGCGACCCAACGACTTGGTTTGGAACTATGTCGAGGCCAATTATCTGAAAGGCGAAAGCCCGCCAGCGTTTGATCTGCTGTATTGGAATTCAGACAGCACCAATCTTCCCGGGCCGATGTTCTGCTACTACCTGCGCAACATGTACCTTGAGAATAATCTGCGCACCCCCGGCAAACTTTCCGTTTCCGGTGATCCTATCGATCTGGGGAAGATACAGACGCCGGCGTTCATCTACGCATCGCGTGAAGACCATATCGTTCCCTGGCCCAGTGCCTATGCAAGCGTCGGGCTGATCAATGCGGGCAAGCGCGGCAAGAACCGCTTTGTGCTCGGCGCGTCCGGTCATATTGCCGGGGTCATCAATCCCCCCGCCAAAAAGAAGCGCAGCTATTGGACGAATGAGCAGCTGCCTGATAAGGCCGATGACTGGTTTGCCGGGGCGACTGAGCACCCGGGCAGCTGGTGGACAGGCTGGGCGGAGTTCCTGGTCAGCCATGCTGGCGAGCAGGTCGATGCGCCCCGCAAATATGGCAATCGATCACACCCGCCGATTGAGCCAGCACCAGGAAGTTATGTAAAAGTAAAGGCCTGAGTGTTTGCTTACCTCGTATCGCTGATAAAACCGGCGAAATAGAAAAATGTCCATTTTGAAAAGACGGTCGACGCCGCGTCGCAATATATTGCAAAGCTGAGAGACTTTGCTTTGCGAAGTCATTGTTTTCGTGCACTATACGAAGCCGGAGATACGAACTCAGGTTCGGAATTTGACTAAAATGTCGCGGCCACATTGCGACGCAAAATAAACGGAATCCCCATGAGCATCGCGAAAAAGGCGTCGGAGCGCCTGATCAAGAAATACCCGAACCGGCGTCTGTATGACACCCAAACCAGCTCCTACATCACCCTTGCTGATGTAAAACAGCTTGTGCTGGGCAACGAGGACTTTGTCGTCGTAGACGCCAAGACCGAGGAAGATCTGACTCGCAGCATCCTGCTGCAAATCATTCTTGAAGAAGAAGCCAATGGGCAGCCGATGTTCTCGAGCTCGGCCCTGTCGCAGATCATCCGTTACTACGGCCATGCGATGCAGGGCATGATGGGCTCTTACCTGGAGAAGAATATTCAGGTCTTCATCGATATCCAGAACAAGCTCGCAGAAAACTCCAAGGGCATGATGGACGAGAAGACGTTCAGCCCCGAGATGTGGACGCAATTCATGAGTGTGCAGGGACCGATGATGCAGGGCATGATGAGTAATTACATCGAACAGAGCAAGAGCCTGTTCATCCAGATGCAGGAGCAGATGCAGAGCCAGGCAAAAAATGTGTTCGGCGTGTTTCCCTTCCCCGGGGCACCCATGGCCAAGGCGGCGACGGAAGCGAAATAAATCTCCCCACCCCGCCCGGACGATGAGCCAGTCCGGGCGATCATTGGGTCTAGGGCACGCCCTCCCGAGCAGGCGAGGGCACATGACAGGTACAATGCGGTCCCGCGCCGCCACTGTGGCGGCCCTGCCTCTCAGCCTCCGATGTCTTCTACTTCAACACCCAAAGTCGGCTTTGTCTCCCTCGGTTGCCCGAAGGCCCTGGTCGATTCCGAACAGATCCTTACCCAGCTGCGCGCCGAAGGCTATGACACCGCCAAGTCTTACGATGGCGCGGATCTGGTTATCGTGAACACCTGCGGTTTCATTGATTCTGCGGTGAAGGAATCGCTGGATGCGATTGGTGAAGCGCTGAACGAGAATGGCAAGGTGATTGTTACTGGGTGCCTTGGCAGCAAGAAGGATTCATCGGGTGAAGACCTCGTACACAAGGTGCATCCGAAGGTGCTGGCAGTAACGGGCCCACATGCGCTTGGCGAGGTGATGGACGCAGTACATCTGCACCTGCCCAAGCCGCATGAGCCTTTCCTCGATCTGGTGCCTCCGCAGGGCGTGAAGCTGACGCCGAAGCATTATGCGTATCTGAAGATTTCCGAGGGCTGCAATCATCGCTGCAGCTTCTGCATCATTCCATCGCTGCGCGGCGATCTGGTGTCACGCCCGATTGCCGAAGTCATGCTGGAGGCAGAAAACCTCTTCAAGGCAGGTGTGAAAGAGCTGCTGGTGATCTCACAAGACACCAGCGCTTATGGCGTCGATGTGAAATTTCGCACCGGATTCTGGAGTGGTAAACCCGTGCGCACGCACATGACGGATCTGGTGCGCTCTCTGGGTGAACTGGCCAGGGAGCATGATGCGTGGGTGAGGCTGCACTACGTGTACCCGTATCCGCACGTGGATGAGGTGATACCACTGATGAATGGCGGCCATGTTCTGCCTTATCTCGATGTGCCGCTCCAGCATGCGCATCCTGATGTGCTCAAGCGCATGAGGCGCCCCGCGAGTGGAGAAAAGAACATTGAGCGTATCCGTGCTTGGCGCGCAGCATGCCCGGATATCACGATACGCTCGACCTTCATTGCCGGATTTCCCGGTGAGACCGAGGAAGAATTTCAGTATCTGCTCGACTTCCTTCAGGAAGCACAGATTGACCGGCTTGGCTGCTTTGCGTATTCGCCGGTCGAGGGTGCCGCCGCGAACGAAATTGCTACCCCTGTCTCGGACGACATCCGGGAAGAGCGTCGCGCGCGCGTGATGCAATTGCAGGCGACGATTTCCCGTCAGCGACTCCAGGCGAAAGTCGGGAAGACAATGCGGGTCCTGATCGATCAGCTTGATCGCACTGGCGCAGTCGCCCGTTCTCCTGCTGACGCGCCAGAGATCGATGGTGTCGTTTACGTGAAGCGGCCCTACGATCCCTCGCGCAAGCTGAAGGTAGGCGAGTTCATTGACGTGACGATCACGGCTGCGGACGCTCACGATCTCTGGGCCAGCGCGGACTGAACCTGACTGATCATGAGTGAGAAGAAGCAGCTGCAGACTTTGCTGACCACGACGGACTATCGTCCGCCCGAGGGTTTTGCTGCATTTCCAACGGCGATACATCATGCATCGACCGTCTTGTTCAAGAATGTTGGGGCGTTACGCGCGCGTAACTGGCAGGACAAGCAGTCCTACACCTACGGTCTGCACGGGACACCGACCACGTTCACGCTCGAGGCGCGGCTGGCCGAGATCGAGGCCGGCGAGCACTGTCTGCTTG
>JBEDGK010000081.1:0-3000 GCA_041174665.1 Pseudomonadota bacterium | reverse complement strand
CCGAACGTATCGATGCCCACCACCGCGCCATCAAGGCCTACATACTTGAACCAGACATCGGTGACGCCTGCTTCGACCGCCACCCTTGGAAGCCCCTTGTTCAGCACACTCGCTTTATATGCCGCATCCTGTCGGTCGAATACTTCAGTACTGGGCATGGAGACCACGCGCACCGGGATGCCTTCGGAAGCCAGCATATCGGCGGACTTCAGCGCGAGCTCGATCTCGGAACCGGTAGCGATGAGAATGGCCTTCGCGTTAGTCACATCTTTCAGCACGTAGCCACCGCGACGAATATCTGCAATCTGTGCATCGGTGCGCTCAACAAAAGGCAAGTTTTGGCGCGAGAAAATCAGCGTGGTCGGACCGTGCTGGCGTCGCACCGCTTCTGCCCAGGCGACTGCGGATTCTACGGTGTCGCAGGGGCGCCAGTTGTCGAGATTCGGGATCAGCCGAAGGCTCGATACCTGCTCGATCGACTGATGAGTGGGGCCATCTTCGCCCAGACCAATGGAATCATGGGTGAACACGAAGAGGGAGCGCCGCTTCATCAGCGCAGCCATGCGGAGCGCATTACGGCTGTAATCGGAAAAGGTCAGGAAAGTCGCACCGAAAGGAATGAAGCCGCCATGCAAGGCTACGCCATTCATGATCGCGCTCATGCCGAACTCTCGCACGCCATAGTTCACATGATTGCCCGGATGATCTGCGCGCACTGCGACGCACTCCTTCCAGTTGGTCAGATTGGAGCCGGTCAGATCGGCCGAGCCGCCGAGGAACTCGGGCAGCACCTGCGCCAGCGCCTGGATCGCATTCTGGCTGGCCTTGCGCGTGGCGATGGTTTCTTTTTTTTCCAGGCAGGCGGCGATCAGGTCAGATACTGCCTTATCGAAATTCGCGGGTAGCTCGCCTTTCATACGGCGCAGCAGTTCGGCCGCCTCGAACGGATATTTCTCCTGATAGGCCTTGAACTTCAAGGTCCAATCGGACTGCAGCGATGCACCCTTTTGCTTTGCATCCCACGCGGCATACACATCGGTCGGGATCTCGAACGGCGCATACGGCCAATCGATCGCCGCGCGTGTGGCCGCGATCTCCGCATCGCCCAGCGCAGCACCATGGACTTTGTCCGTGCCCTGCATCGTGGGAGCCCCTTTGCCGATCACGGTCTTGCAGCAAATGAGCGTCGGTCGCTCAGATTTTTTTGCAGCGGCAATCGCTGCATCGACCGCCTTCACATCATGGCCATCCACATTCGGGATCACGTTCCAGCCATAGGCGTCGAAACGCTTCGGTGTGTCATCTCGGAACCAGCCTTCCACCTTGCCATCGATGGAAATGCCATTGTCGTCATACAGCACGATCAGCTTGGACAGGCGCAGCGTGCCCGCCAGCGAACACACTTCATGGCTGATACCTTCCATCAGACAACCGTCACCAAGGAAGACATAGGTGTGATGATCGATCACGTCAAAGCCGGGCTTGTTGAATTGCGCGGCCAGCAGCGTTTCGGCCAGCGCCATGCCCACTGCGTTCGCGATCCCCTGGCCGAGCGGTCCGGTGGTAGTCTCGACCCCGGGCGTGATGTCGACCTCCGGATGCCCGGGCGTTTTCGAATGCAGCTGGCGGAAGTTGCGCAGCTCATCCATCGGTAGCTCATAACCAGTCAGATGCAGCAGTGCATACAGCAGCATCGAGCCGTGACCATTGGAGACGACAAATCGATCTCGGTCCACCCAGTGCGGGTCGGCTGGATTATGTCGAAGATGACTGCCCCATAGGGCGACAGCGATCTCGGCCATGCCCATCGGCATGCCAGGATGCCCGGAGTTGGCCTTTTGCACGGCGTCCATCGCCAGCGCGCGTATCGCATTGGCCATCTTGCGGGGTTCGGGAGTGGAGTTCATATTGCCAAGAATGTATAAATAAAACCATTGGCCGCAGCATGCTGGCGGGAAGACGAACCGCAGAGAGTCGCGCAAGCCGGAAAACCCGAAATTTTACCAGACCGAACCCGACCCAAGCTGCGACCGGCCGCCGATATCCCAGACAGTCGGGCTTACAATCTCACCGTCAGTCATTACCAAGCGGGCCCCGGAGTATCTGTATCGATCTGCGACCTATTGAACGACAATTCATTGCAATTCACTCGCGCCAACCCAGCTCTCACCCTCATGCCACGCTTTTACTGCAACCAAGCCCTGGACACTGGGATGCTGCTCGTGCTGCCAGATACAGTCACCCGACACGTTCAGGTGCTTCGACTCAAGCAAGGCGAACTCGTCACGCTGTTCAATGGCGAGGGCGGAGAATACACCGCCAGCATTGAGCGACTTGAAAAAAAACACGTGCAGGTACTTGTGAAGAACTTTTCGCCAAGAGAAGTGGAGTCCGCGCACAGCCTGTGTCTGGCGCAAGCACTGCCTGAGGGATCCAAGATGGACTGGATCATCGAGAAAGCGGTGGAGCTAGGAGCGACGACGATACAGCCACTGATCTCCAGCCGCTCGTTGGTCAGGCTGAATGAAGAGCGGACGGCAAAAAAAATGCAGCACTGGACCGGGATCATGGCATCTGCTGCCGAGCAATGCGGACGTAACCGGCTGCCGCATCTCGCTGAGCCCGCTACCTTCGGCGGCTGGGTAGCGCAGCAGGACCTGCATCGTCGCATTCTGCTGTCACCTCGCGGTGGCGAGCCCCTGTCGCGCTGGGCGCGCCATCATCCGCCCCAAGCCGTCACGCTGATCATCGGCCCTGAGGGCGGGCTGGCACCCGCAGAAGAAGAAAGCGCCTTAGCGCATGGTGCGCTTTGTCTGACGCTGGGCGAACGCGTGTTACGCACCGAGACCGCGGGTCTGGCAGCAATCGCTGCGCTTCAGGCAGTCTGGGGCGAGCTGTAAGAACGATGGCGTGCACGTCATGCGCTGGCTGAGCTGGCTGAAAGATCGTCTCGCTGGTGGACCGCCTGCGATACCCGCAGCACTGTGGCAGAGAACAATG
>JBEDGK010000080.1:0-7569 GCA_041174665.1 Pseudomonadota bacterium | reverse complement strand
GGCTGATGATCGCCTTCGTGATAGCACTTGCACTGGCGTCGTTGCTTTTACTGCGGGTCGCGCCGCGAGCCGCCGTTAGGCCGAGCGGCGACGCGCACTGGCGCGACATGCTGTTTCCGTTGCGCGAACCGACGTTCCGCTGGCTACTGGCCGTGTTTGCCGTGAACGGTATCGCGGCGGCGATTCCAGCGACGTTGTTCTTGTTTTTTGCGTCGGACAGGCTGCAGCTGCCCGCGCAGGCCGGGCTGTTTCTGGTCGCGTACTTCGTATCAGCAGCGCTTGCCTTGCCGGTGTGGGCCAAGGCGAGCGCCGCAATCGGCGAATCACGCGCCTGGCTGATCGCGATGCTGCTGTCCGTGGTGGTCTTTGTCTGGACTGCGCAGCTCGAAGCAGGCGCGCTGGTGCCATTTGCGCTGATCTGTGTGCTCTCGGGCGCGGCGCTCGGCGCCGACCTCGCGCTGCCGCCAGCGCTGCTGGCCGGCGTGATCGCCGCCGCCGGGCACAGCGGCGAACGCGAGGGCGCCTATTTTGGTCTATGGACTTTCGCGACCAAGATGAATCTCGCGCTGGCAGCAGGCATTTCGCTGCCCTTGCTGTCGTGGCTGGGCTATGTGCCAGGTCAGGCGAATGACGATGGATTGCGCGCACTGGTGATCGCCTATGCGCTGCTGCCCTGCGTGCTGAAACTGGCGGCAGCAGCGCTGCTGTGGCGCGCACCACTGAAGGATGTGTAATGAATTTACAGAGGAAATGGACTCATGCTGAGACACTGCTTGCGAATGATCTGTTTATCGCTGGCGCTGCTGGTCGCCGGTTGCGGAGCGACGATGACACCTGCTGACTATACGGCTGAAAAGCCGATGCTCGATCTGCAGAGCTACTTCAATGGCACGATCGATGCGTGGGGCATGTTTCAGGATCGCTCCGGTAAAGTGATCAAGCGTTTTCGAGTGGTGATGCACTGCCACTGGGAAGGCGATACCGGTACGCTGGATGAAGATTTCACCTACTCGGATGGTACGACGCAAAAACGCGTCTGGACACTGAAGAAACTTCCCGATGGACGCTACATCGGTACCGCCGATGATGTGGTGGGCGAAGCGGCCGGACAGACGGGTGGCAATACGCTGAACTGGAAATACGTGCTCGCGTTGCCGGTCGATGGCAAGGTCTATCACGTCAATTTCGATGACTGGATGTATCTGATGGATGATCAGGTGATGCTCAATCGTGCAGTGATGAGCAAGTTCGGTTTCCGGCTCGGTGAGGTCACCCTGGCTTTCCACAAGAGGATGCCGTGATGCTGCAACGCTTATACAGCGCAACAGAACGGGATCATGCGGCGGCGCTGTTCGAGCGTGGTCGCACCATGAATCCTCGGGTACGCAGCTGGCAAGGCATGCGGGTGTGGGTGATCGGTGCGTCGGCCGGCATCGGCGCAGAGACAGCGAAGCTGCTGCTGGACAAAGGCGCACGCGTCGCGCTGTCTGCGCGCAATCATGCGGCGCTGAAGGCGCTTGCCGAGGGCAACGATCGGGCGCTGGTGCTGCCGATGGATGTCAGTCAGCATGCTGAGGTACTGAACGCGCGTGACAAGCTGCTGGAGCAGTGGGCGGGTATCGATCTGGTGCTGGTGGTGGCGGGCGCGTACAACGAGATGCGCGTGGATTCATTCGATATGTCGGTAGTGAATCAGCTGCTGGATGTCAACCTGCGCGGCGTGTTTCATTGTCTGGATGCCGTGCTGCCAACACTGCTCGCGCAAGGCCATGGCGGTGTAGGCATCGTATCCTCCGTCGCCGGCCTGTCCGGTCTGCCAAAGGCCTTGGTGTATGGCCCGACCAAGGCGGCGCTGATCAATCTGTGCGAGTCGCTGTATTTCGATCTGGGCCCTCGTGGTCATCCGGTCTATCTGATCAATCCTGGTTTCGTTGAGACCCGCGCGACAGCAAACAATAATTTCGTGATGCCCGGGCTGATCAGTGCGCCGCAAGCGGCACGCGAGATCCTCGGTGGCATGGAGCGCGGGGAATTCCATATTCATTTTCCACGCCGTTTCACCAACTGGCTGCGCTTGGTGCGTCTTTTGCCTTACCGCTGGTATTTTTCGCTGATACACAAAGTGACCGGGCTATGAGCATCGATCCGCGACTTGAGCAGCTGATCCGCTTTTTTGAGCAGATCGATCCATCGAATGTCAGTCAGCTATCCCAAGTCTATACACCGGATGCTTTCTTCAAGGATCCATTCAATGAAGTCCGTGGAATCGATGCGATCACGCACATTTTCCGGCACATGTTCGATCAGGTCGATTCGCCTCGCTTTATCATCACCACCAGTGTCATGCAGGGTGAGCAGGCTTTCCTGACCTGGGATTTCCTCTTCCATATGAAGCGCTTCTCGGCGGAGGAGCATTGCATACGCGGCGCTACCCATGTTCGCTTCGCAGCAGATGGCCGGGTGAACTTCCATCGCGATTACTGGGATGCCGCCGAAGAGCTCTATGAGAAGCTGCCCTTGCTGGGCAGTCTGATGCGCGCGCTCAAGCGACTGGCGAATCGCTGAGCTCCCTGGGTTATTTCTTTTTCGGACTTGTCTTGCGCGGGCTGGTGCTGCGCTTTTTCGCGGCGGGTGCGCTGCGCTTTCGTGCGGGCTTCTCGGGCGGTGTCATGGCCGATCCCACCGCCTTGGCGAACTGATCCTGCACCGTATTCCACCACCCGGAGGGGTTTGCAAACTGCGCCGCAAACGCTGACGCGTCAGGCATGGCCGTTGCCGCAGGATCTTCCGGCTTCGCAAAAGGCGATTCGAACGCAGGCTTGCCATCGTCTGACCCACCGCCCTTCGCGACATTGGAAAAACTCTCGCTCATCGATTGCAGTGCACTGAGCGTGGCGCTCTGTACCTCCAAGGTCTGAATCGTGCTGCGAAGCATGTTCATGTTCATCTGCAGCCAGGATTCGACTGCTTTCAGATCGGCGATCTGCTTGTTGATATCGTCAGGCGACATCGATGGCATGGCCATGCCCGGTATCTTCATCGCACCCCAGAAATTACGGACGAATTCGAGCGTGTCATTCATCGCGCTGGCCCCCGGCATATTACTCATTCTGTCTGACATCTGCTGCCCTCCTGACTGGTCGGATGCGACGGAGACCCGCCCCGCATGCCCGTTCAGTAAAGAGTAGCAGATCGTCGCTCTCGCCTGCCTAGAATCCGACTGAGACGCAGGGCATCGCTCAATCCCGCTGTTCGCCTGTGCTGGCCATTTGCCCATCACGACTGCGTGTCCTGCATGGCCACAGTCCCCGATATCGATGCATAAACGTCTGGGCGATCGCATACACTTACGGCATGTCCGCACGCCGACTTCCTCTGATGTTCTTGCCCTCGAACCGTAGGCAATGGCTCGCTGTGGGTCTGGTGGCGCTAATCGTTGCGATTCATCTGGCTCTGATCGACTGGGCTAATGACAGTCTCGCGCTGATCCGCGCGCTGGATGAAGAAGACGAGACCGTGATCGTCGAGTTGCATACTCCCGCCAGCCCAGCGGCGGTTACTGCGGCTCCCGCTCGTGCGACAAAACCCGTGGCAGAGCGCGTCGCGCCCTTGGTACCGGCAACACCGCCGGCGACGCCAGCACCAGCTGCATCATCTGCACCACCCGCGCCAGCAGAGAGCATTGCCGCTGCCGACGCCGTCGCACCATCGAATGAGACGACGACGGCAGCATCGACAGCGCCGACGCCAGCGTTGGTCCAGGAGACTGAACCGCCTGCAAGCACGCCGACTGCCGTCAATCATGAATCTCCGCCGCCGCTCTTCGAACGGGTGAGTTTCCCGCCATCGGCAGAACTCAGTTACGACGCACTGGCCACGCAAGGCAGCCGCCGGTTGTCCGGTAGCGGCAATATTCTCTGGCAGCAGAATGGTCCCACGTATCTGATCAAGGGCGAGGCCAGCGCCTTATTGCTGAATCTGCTCAGTTATCAAAGCAGCGGCCAGGTAGGCGGCACTGGGTTGATGCCCGAGCAATATCAGGAAAAGCGATTGGGCAAGTCGGCCACCACCACCCATTTTGTTCGCGAGCGAAAGACCATCAGCTTTTCCGCATCCACCCAGCTCTACGAGATTCGCGGCGGCGAGCAAGATCGCGGTAGCGTCATCTGGCAGCTCGCCGGTCTGGCGCGCGGCGACCCGGACAAGCTCGCGCCCGGCCTCGGGTTCGAGGCAGTCGTTGCTGGAAGCCGAGCCGCCGATCGCTGGAACGTCATCGTCATTGGCAAGGAAACCATCACTCTCGGCGAGGGCAGCGTGTCAAGCTGGCACCTGTCTCTCGCACCGGCAGCAAACAATTTTGATTATCAAATCGATCTCTGGCTCTCGCCAGATCGTGACTGGTATCCTGTCAAAATCAATTATTCGAATCGCAGCGGCGCAAGCTTGTCGCTGTTACTGTCTCGATTGAGCAAAAAATAAGGCGTGAAATGAATGATCTGTTGGATATGCTGTCTGCATTTAAACGGCTGCTGACTGCTGCAACGGTCGCAGCACTGGTGAACACGGGTGTCACCTGCTCTGCCAACGCACAGGACAAGGCCAGCCCGCCACCCCCCGCGCAGCTGGATTACACGATACGCGCCAGCGTTCAGGGGCTCTCACTCGAAGGCAGCGGTACGATAGAGTGGCAAGCCGCCGCATCAAAATATCAGCTGAGCTTCGAGACCAAAACCGCACTGACGGGCAAGCTGCTCTCAGAAAAAAGCGAGGGCACGATCGACCGGCGCGGACTGCAGCCAGCCAGCTTTTATTCCAAGCGCTTCCGCAAGGAAGCCATCACAGTGAACTTTGATCGCGCCGCAGGGAATATCGTTTTTCCTGATAATCATCCCTCGCTGAAAATCGAAGGCGGTGAACAAGACCGCATCAGCGTACTCTGGCAATTGCTATCACTGGTGCGGGCGACACCGGCCCGATTTGCAGTAGGAACGAACTGGAAATTTTTCGTGATCAGTCATCGCAATGGCGAACCCTGGACATTTTTGGTCCAGGAAAAGCAAAAGCTGCGTACGGCTTTAGGTGAGATGGACACCTTGCATCTGGTGTATCAGCCGCCGGAAGCCTCTGGTGCGCCGAAGGTCGATATCTGGCTGGCGCCGTCGCTGGACGGGTTCCCGGTTCGGATACGCTTCTCAGAGCCGAATGGCGATGCGATCGAGCAGACGATTGCCGGCATCAAAAAAGGCTGATCAGTGATGGGCGAGACCTCAGCCGCTGATGCGGCATTGGTGCTGTTCTCAGGTGGACAGGATTCAGCGACCTGCGTCGCCTGGGCACTGTCGCGCTATCAGCGCGTGGAAACCCTCGGCTTTGATTATGGGCAGCGACATACGGTCGAGCTGACACTTCGTCCTGCGGTGTTGTCAGGCCTGCGTGCACTGAAACCCGAATGGACCGCACGACTCGGCGAAGACCATCTGCTCGATTTATCACTACTAGGCGAGATCTCGGACACCGCACTGACACGTGATACCGAGATCGTGATGCAAGAAAACGGCTTGCCGACTACGTTTGTGCCCGGTCGTAATCTGTTGTTTATTACCGTCGCGGCGGCACTCGCCTATCGGCGCGGCTTGCAGGTGCTGGTCGGCGGCATGTGCGAGACGGATTACTCAGGTTACCCGGACTGCCGCAATGACACATTGACGGCACTGGAAAAAGCGCTGCAGCTGGGAATGGAAAGTCATATCACGCTGCAGACGCCGCTGATGTGGCTGAACAAGGCCGCGACCTGGTCGCTCGCCGAGTCGTTGGGTGGTGACCCGCTGGTTGAACTGATACGCACCGATACGCATACCTGCTATCTGGGTGAGCGCGGTGAACTGCATGACTGGGGACACGGTTGCGGGCATTGCCCTGCGTGTGAATTACGTGCGCGAGGATATGCGGAGTATCAGGCAAATCGATCCTGTCAGTGAGCCTTGCAAACACGAGACCCGCGCCTGCGCCGGGGTGACGACTTCAGAGACAACAGGCCACTGAAAGTCGTCCTGACGCATGCCGGGACACAGTGTCTTTCAGATGCTCTATCAAGCGGTCAATTCAATGACTGACAGCGAACTTGCCGGGACTAACTCAGACCTCTTCCCTCGCCTCCCGAATCGGGATCCCTGCGAACTTCATCGAATTCGCGTCATTGCGATACAGCAGCGGCTTCTGTTCCACCGGGCGCTGCCTTCCCTGCAGCACAATCTTCTTCACCTCGTCATGGAATTCGGATTTGCCGCAGACCGGATCGGCCGCTGCCGAATCACCGGTCAGTGCATACGCCTGACAACGGCAACCCCCGAAATCCTTCTCTTTCTCTGAGCAGGAACGGCAAGGTTCTTTCATCCACTCGAAGCCACGGAAAGCATTGAACGCATCGCTCCGGTACCAGATGTCGTCAAGCGACTGCTCTGTCACATTCGGGAAAGTCAGCCCCGGCAAGGTCTTCGCCGCATGGCAGGGCAAGGCAGAGCCGTCAGCAGCGACGGCGAGGAATACCGAGCCCCAGCCGTTCATGCAGGCCTTGGGCTTGTTCTCGAAATAATCTGGCACCACGAACAACAGACGAATCTTGTTGCCCAGCTTGGCGCGGTATTCAGCGACGACCGCCTCGGCACGCTCCAGCTGCTCGCGGGTTGGCATCAGCTGGTCACGGTTCACATGTGCCCACGCGTAATACTGCGTATTGGCCAGCTCCAGATACTCGACCCCCATCTCGACCGCCATCTCGATGATGCGACCGACATGATCGAGGTTGTAACGATGCAGCACGACATTGAGCACCATCGGATAGTCGTACTTCTTGATCAGCTTGGCGACGCGGTTCTTCAGATCGAATGTCTTGGTGCTGGAGAGAAAATCATTCATCTCCTTGGTCGAATCCTGGAATGACAGCTGAATGTGATCCAGCCCGAGCGCCTTCATCTTCGAGATGCGCTCTTCGGTCAGCCCCACCCCGGAAGTGATCAGGTTGGTGTAATAACCCAGCTGATGCGCCTCGCCGATCAACTCTTCCAGATCGTCGCGCACCAGCGGCTCGCCACCGGAAAAACCGAGCTGTGCTGCGCCGAGCTTGCGCGCCTGACGCAGCACCTCTTTCCATTCGTCGGTCGTCAGTTCACGTTTGTCTTCCGCGTAGTTCAGCGGGTTGTAGCAAAACACGCAGTGCAGCGGGCAACGATAGGTGATCTCCGCCAGCAGCCACAGCGGGGGCGGGATTTGCGAGGGTACTTTATTGATATCAGACACTGATCCAGCCTCGTTCAATGGCAATTTCCAGGAATCCGGTCACATCTTTTTCGAGACCGGTCGCATTGAAGCTCTGCTCGATGTCGGCAATCACTGCCTGCACATCGCGCTCACCATCGCAGCGCTTGAGTATTTCGGAGGCGCTCTGGTTGAGCTTCACCATGCCCTCTGGGTACAGCAGCACATAGGCTTGCTGCGCCTCTTCATATTGCATGCGGAACAAGCGCGCGAGCTTCGGTTTTGCGGTGAGTTCAATCATGGAGCGTCTCAGGG
>JBEDGK010000079.1:0-14812 GCA_041174665.1 Pseudomonadota bacterium | reverse complement strand
CGCTCAGCCGCGTCGATAAACTCTGCCATAATCGTGAACATTTGCCACGACTCGCTTGCCTTGCGCGAGGTCGCGCGCTCCACGTTGGTCAACTGCCGCAGCCGCGGCACCCGTTTCCGGTCGCTTTCCATATGAACAAAACCCTGTTGCTGGTGGATGGTTCGAGTTATTTGTACCGAGCTTTTCATGCGATGCCCGATCTCCGCAATGCAGAGGGTGCACCCACCGGGGCGATCTACGGCATGATCAACATGCTGCGCCGCTTGCGGCAGGACTATGCGGCAGCATACATGGCCTGCGTGTTCGACGCAAAAGGCAAGACCTTCCGCGACGATCTCTACCCGGAGTACAAGGCGCACCGACCATCGATGCCCGAAGATCTCGCGCGCCAGATCGAGCCCATCCATGAGGTCGTGCGTGCACTGGGCTGGCCCATCCTGATGGTTGAAGGCGTCGAGGCCGATGACGTGATTGGTACCCTGGCATCTGAAGCCACCATGCACGGAATGTCGACGGTGATTTCTACCGGCGACAAGGATCTTGCGCAGCTCGTCAATGAGCATGTGACGCTGGTGAACACCATGAGCAATGAGACGCTCGACCGTGACGGCGTGATCGCTAAATTTGGCGTACCCCCCGAGCGCATCGTCGATTACCTGACGCTGGTCGGCGATACCGTGGACAACGTGCCCGGGGTGGAGAAAGTCGGACCGAAGACGGCGGTGAAATGGCTGACGCAGTACCAGACACTCGATGGTGTGATGGCGCATGCGGCCGAGATCGGCGGCGTGGTCGGCAAGAATCTGCAAAGGGCACTGGATTGGCTGCCGCAAGCGCGCGTGCTCGTCACGGTCAAATGCGACTGCGATCTCGTGCCTCACCTTGAATCGATTGAATCCACCCTGGCGGCACGCGATGAGGACAAGGAAGCGCTGCACGAATTCTTCACGAGGATGGGATTTCGGACCTGGCTGCGCGAACTGAGCGCCGAGAGGGCCGCACCGTCTACTGTAGATACTTCGGGGTCGCATGACACGAGCGCACCACAAGGCGCATTGTTCGCCACTGATCCGCCGCCACCAACGCACTATGAGATGGTGCTCTCTGACGCACAGCTCGATGCCTGGCTGGAGCGTATCAGTGCGGCGTCCCTGACAGCCTTTGATACCGAGACGACGTCGCTGGATCCGATGCGCGCCGAGGTTGTCGGACTGTCGCTCAGCGTCGAGCCCGGCATCGCTGCCTATGTGCCGATGCAGCACCGATATCCCGGCGCGCCGGCGCAGCTGACGCGCGAGTATGTGCTGGGCAAGCTCAGGCACTGGCTCGAAGATCCCACATTCCCGAAGTTGGGACAGCACCTGAAATATGACGCGCATGTACTGGCCAATCATGGCATCGCGCTGAGGGGCATTGTGCATGACACGCTTCTGCAGTCCTATGTGCTTGAATCGCATCGCAGCCACGATATGGACAGCCTGGCCTTGCGCTGGCTGAACAGGAAAACCATCAGCTACGAAGACGTGTGCGGCAAAGGCGCGTCGCAGATCGGCTTTGATGAAGTCAGCATCGAGCGCGCGACCGAGTACGCCGCAGAGGACGCCGACATTACGCTGCAGTTGCATCGGGCGATGTGGCCCCGCGTCGAGGCAAACGACAAGTTGCGCTTCATTTACGAGCAGATTGAAATCCCGACTGCACAAGTGTTGCAGCGCATGGAGCGCAATGGTGTGCTGATTGATGTCGATCGCCTAGCCACGCAGTCACATGAGCTGGGTAGCCGTCTGATCGAGATAGAGAAACAAGCCCATGAGTTGGCAGGACTGCCGTTCAACCTGAATTCACCAAAGCAGCTCGGCGAGGTGCTGTTCCAGAAACTCAATCTGCCGGTAGTAAAAAAAACGCCGAGTGGAACGCCCTCGACCGATGAAGAGGTATTGCAAAAGCTGGCAGAAGATTATCCACTGCCCAAGCTCTTGCTCGATTACCGCAGTCTGTCCAAGCTGAAATCTACCTACACCGACAAGCTGCCGCGCATGGTGAACCCATCCACGGGTCGCGTGCATACCAATTACGGTCAGGCGATCGCCGTGACCGGCCGGTTATCATCGAACGATCCCAATTTACAGAATATTCCCGTGCGTACGGCAGAGGGCAGGCGCATTCGCGAGGCTTTCATAGCCTCACCCGGAAACGTGATTGTGTCCGCTGACTATTCGCAGATCGAGCTGCGCATCATGGCGCATTTGTCGGGCGATGAGGGCATGTTGCGCGCGTTTGCGGCGGGCGAGGATATTCACCAAGCAACCGCGTCCGAGATTTTCGGCGTGCCACTGGCCGAGGTCAGCAGTGAGCAGCGCCGCTATGCGAAGGTGATCAATTTTGGTTTGATGTACGGTATGAGTGTCTTTGGACTGGCGGGGAATCTTGGCGTTGAACGTGCAGCTGCGCAGATGTACATGGACAAATATTTTCAGCGCTTTGCGGGCGTCAGGCAGTTCATGGACGGTGTGCGCCAGCAGGCAAAGTCTCAGGGTTTCGTCGAAACCGTGTTTGGTCGCCGGCTGTGGCTACCCGAGATCAATTCACCGAACGGGCCGCGCCGCCAGGCGGCAGAGCGGGCAGCGATCAATGCGCCGATGCAGGGCACGGCAGCCGACCTGATCAAGCTGGCGATGATCGCGGTGCAGGGCTGGCTTGATGAACATCAGCTGGGCTCGCGCATGGTGATGCAGGTGCATGATGAACTCGTGCTCGAGGTGCCGGAGAATGAGCTGCCCCTGGTCAGGGGAAAACTGCCATCGCTGATGGCCGACGTCGCGCAGCTTAAAGTGCCGCTGGTCGCTGAGGTCGGCGCAGGCAGCAACTGGGAAGAGGCTCACTGAGGGCGCTCTGAGATCTCAATTTTTGGAGGTATGAATGGATGACATCAGAGCAGACCTCGATAGCCTGAACCCTGCAGTCGACTGGGGTTCGGGGGACCGACGGGATTTTCTTCGTGCGGCATTAGGTACCGGCTTTGCTGCCGCCGTAATGCCGGTGATGGCGCAGACCATGACGCGCACCGACACCGATGGGCTGCTGGCCGGCGAAGTGATGATACGCTCTGGCGATCTGGATATGCGTGCTTACCGTGCGCAGCCTGAAGGTAAATCGCAGCTACCCGTGGTGCTGGTGGTGTCCGAGATATTTGGCGTTCATGAGCATATCGCCGATATCGCACGACGCTTTGCCAAGCTCGGCTACCTGGCGATTGCGCCAGAGCTGTTTCAGCGTCAGGGCGATCCGCGTCAGTACGAATCCATTCCTGAGCTTATCAGCAAGGTGGTCTCGAAAGCGCCGGATGAACAGGTGATGCGCGATCTCGATGCATGTGTCGCTTGGGCGGGGAGCCATCAGGGCGATACGCAACAAATCGGCGTCACCGGATTTTGCTGGGGCGGACGCATCACCTGGCTGTATGCCGCTCACAATCCGCGTGTGAAGGCGGCAGTGGCCTGGTATGGCAAAGTCGTTCAGGACAAGACACCGCTGCAGCCACAGAACCCCATCGACATGGCGGCCAGCCTGCGTGTACCTGTGCTCGGGCTGTATGGCGGCAAGGACGCTGGCATTCCGCTGGAGGGTGTCGATCGGATGCGCGATGCGCTGTCCCGCGGGAAAAGCGGATCCGAGATCGTCGTGTATCCTGACGCAGGGCATGCATTTCATGCGGACTATCGCCCCAGCTACCGCGAGACTGAGGCGAAGGACGGCTGGCGTCGATGTGTAGACTGGATGCGCAGGCATGGGGTCAGCGCCTGAGCAGTGAGCCAATGAAAAGTCGCTGGCCGCCGTACACTGCCGGTGCGCGATGAGTGCGCCGTGAGAGCATGACGAGACACCAAAAAACAATGTCAAACAAGGCTGCAAAATTTCTGATGATGGGCGGTACCTTTGCGCTGCTCGCCGGCGTGCTTGGTCCCGCTTTTACCGAGACGGCGCCTGCGCCAGCGGGCACTACGCTCCCGCACATGGCGTATCTGCAGCCCGTGCCCGACCTTCAGGATGCGCAAAAGAGGTCATTCCGCGCCGGAGAAAAGGTTTTCAATACCCTGTGGATTGCGGTGCCTGAAGATCAGATCTCGAAGTGGTGGGATCTCTCCCAGCCGGGCCCCGGCGGCAGCGAATGGGGACTGGGCCCAACGTTTCTTGCGCAGTCTTGCGTGTCTTGCCACATACAGGCGGGGCGAGGACGCACCAATGATGCGGGCGGCGGCCCAGTGTTCATGCAATCGCTGCGCCTGTCGATACCAGGCGCTGGCCCGCATGGCGGCCCCAATCCCGAGCCGAATTATGGTTTGCAGATCCAGAGCTTCGATACTTCGCAGCGCGAAGGTGTGAAGTTCGGCGAAGGCGAAGTGCACATCGACTGGAAGACCAGTAGTTTCACGTTCCCGGATGGTTCGGCCATTGAGTTGCGCAAGCCCGTCGTTCGTCTGGAGAAGCTCGGTTTCGGGCCGCTCGCGCAGGATGTCATGACTTCGCTGAGAAATTCCCAGGCGATTTTCGGGCTCGGCTATCTGGAAGCGGTGAGTGAATCCGATATCTTGGCGCTTGCTGAATGGCAGAAATCGCAAGGATTGAATGGTCGGCCAAATTATGTACGTGACGATGTCAATGACAAGATGTCGATCGGTCGTTTTGGCTGGAAGGCGAATCAGCCTAGTCTCAGGCAGCAACTGGCTTCCGCTTTTCTGGGCGATATAGGTACGACCTCAGCCATTTATCCGACGCAGAACTGTACGTCGGCACAGAAGGACTGCCTTGACGCGAAGCACAGCGGCAAACCCGAGCTGCGCGAGGAATTGTGGGACTCGCTGACATTCTGGGTTAGCGCGCTCGATGCGCCTGCGCCGCGCGACCGCGACCAGCCAGCCGTCATTCGCGGCGAGAAGCTGTTCGCTGGAGCAAAATGCGCTCAGTGCCACGTAGCTGAACTGAAGACCGGGAGATCCGCGCTGATTCCTCAGCTGGCTGGCAAGACAATTCGTCCGTACACCGACCTGCTGCTGCATGATATGGGCCCGGATCTGGCGGATGGCCGGCCGGAGTTCAAGGCTGGCGGCCGCGACTGGCGCACACCGCCACTGTGGGGCATTGGCCTGTCAAAACAAGTGAATGGCAGCACGAATCTCCTGCACGACGGACGTGCTCGTAATCTCCTTGAGGCGATCGTTTGGCACGGCGGCGAGGCGGAAGCGTCCCGCAAACTATTCGTGAAGCTGTCGAAAAACGAGCGTGAGGATCTGATCGCCTTCCTGAATTCGCTCTGACACAGCTTGCGGTCAGTAGCCCGCTCAGTCAATCGACGAATTGCCCCACCTGCCTCAGCTATGGTCTAATCGCGGCAATTCATTGTCTGCCAATATCGGGACTGAAAATCGATACATTGCTTTACATTCTGCTGGCCACCCTGCTGGGTGGCGTGATCAGCATCTCTGCCGCCGCATTTCTCTCCTATGGCTTCCTGTCGCGCATCGTGGAGCGAATGGTCAGCCTGTCGGTGGGTATCCTGCTATCGACGTCGCTATTGCATGCGCTGCCGGAGGCCTTCGAATCCGAAGCGAATATTCATTCGCTGTTTGCGACGCTGCTGGCCGGTTTGCTCGGGTTTTTTCTGTTGGAGAAGTTCGCGATCCTTCGGCACTCGCATCACTACGAGGGCGATGGCCATGACCATGAGCATGGCCATGATGCGCATGAGGCAGGTCAGTCAGGCTGGATGATCCTGGTCGGTGATGGTTTGCACAATTTCACCGACGGTGTTCTGATCGCGGCAGCTTTCCTTGCTGACTTCAAGCTCGGCGTGATCACCACGCTGGCCATCACTGCGCATGAGATACCGCAGGAGATCGGTGACTTCATCGTGCTGCTCAATGCCGGGTTGAGCAAGGCGCGCGCGTACACCTACAACCTGATTTGCAGCCTGATGGCGGTGCTCGGCGGACTGGTCGGTTACTACGCGTTGGGCAGCGGCATGCACTTGATTCCGTATGTGCTGGTGCTCGCTTCCTCAGGCTTCATCTACATTGCGGTCAGTGACCTGATGCCGCAAATGCAGCGCCGAGCGACGCTGCGCGAATCGGTCCCACAGTTTGTGTTGATTGCGCTGGGTGTAGGCATTGTGCTGATTCTCACCCACCGTTTTCATATTCACTGAGTCAGCTCAGGCACCGGTCGCTACCGGTCGCGACTTGTCGCTCGACCATTCGCTCCAGGAGCCCGGGTACAGCGATGCGCCACTCAATCCGGCGATCTCCATGGCCAGTGCATTGTGACAGGCCGAGATGCCCGATCCGCATTGCAGAATCGTTGACTGCGGGCTGCTGATCAGCGCGCTGAAATCGTTCCGAAGCGTCTCAGATGCCTTGAATTTTCCGTCATCCAGCAGGTTGTCCTTGAAGCAGCGGTTCTTCGCGTCCGGTATACGCCCGGCGACTGGATCAATGGTTTCGTTCTCTCCGCGAAAGCGATCAGCCGCGCGTGCATCAAGCACGGTATGTTTTTTTGTCGATAGATTGCTCAGCACGTCAGCCGCACTCACCGTGGCCGCCAGCGACGCCTGCAAAGTGATGCTGCCGCGCGGACGTGAGGGTATCTCGGTGCTCAACGCGCCGCCACCGGCAAGCCATGCGGCCAAACCGCCGTCCAGCACGGCTACGTTGGCATGCCCTACCCAGCGCAGCATCCACCACAGACGTGCGGCGAACATGCCGCCGTGCGCATCGTAGGCGATGACCTGTGAATTTGGATAGACACCCCAGCCACGCAGCGTTTCGATGAAGGCTCCCTGCTCGGGCAGCGGATGTCGGCCACGAAACTCGCCATTCGGGCCGGGAGATTTGTCGGAGAGTGCTGTATCGGCATCCGCATGCTGCGCGCCGGGTATGTGTCCGGCGGCGAAAGCTTGTGCGCCCGCGTGGGTATCGGTGAGCTCTGCCCGGCAATCGAGAACCACGAAAGCGGGGTTGTTAATGTGTTGTTTTAGCTCGGTCGCGGTGATCAGCGTGGTGTACGGCATTCCAGGTCTCCTCCTTGTGGCACGACATGCCATGGCATGCTCTGGCGTGCTTTGTGGTTTTGATTGTCCTGCGATACAGCACGATAGGGTTATCAGATTTTTCTGGGCGTGCTGCTGCGCGCATTATAGAAGGTTGCGACCACGCCGCTGGCAAGAATGATCGCAATACCCAGCCAACCATACAGATCGATGCGGTCTCCCCAGATCAGGATACCCCATACACTGGAAAAGACGATGCCCGAATATTGCAAGTTGGCCGTTACCAGCATCGCGCCAAGCCGATAGGCTCGAGTCATTGCGATCTGTGCGATCGTGGCGGTGACGCCGATTGCAATCAGCAGGAGCATGTCATAGGACGACAACGAGTGCAGCAGCCGTATCTGCCCGGTGTCGAGGTAGCTGTCGATCAGTCCTGAGAGCATACCGCCGATCGCGCCGGCGGCTGAGAAGTAAAAGACCACGCGATACTCGGGTTCGCCAAGTTGTCCCAGCTTGCGCACCTGAAGATAAGCAAATGCGGAGACGATGCCGGACGTGAGTGCGACGAGGCCGCCCAGCCACTGCTCGGCATGGATCGTCGGCTTCAACAGGAGCGCTACACCGACGAAGCTGGTGAGAATGGCGGCGGCAAGTCCCCACTCGAAGCGTCTTTGTTTATGCCACCAGCCAAGCGCAAACACGATCGCCGCGATCCATATCGGCGCCATGTAATTGAGTGTCATTGCGGTGGCCAGCGGCAGTCGGGGAAAAGAGAAGAACCACAGCCAGAGCGCGGTGACGCCAACGAAACCTCGCCATGCGTGATGCCAGGGAAAGTTTGTGCGCAACGATAGGCCGCGCAGAGATGCCAACGCAAACATCATCAGCATGCCGGTGGCGCCGCGGCACATGACGATTTCAGAGGTGGAGGAGGTGGCCGACGCCAGCTTCACGCACACCCCCATCAGGGAAAACATGAAGCTGGCAAAAAGCA
Source organism: Pseudomonadota bacterium (assembly GCA_041174665.1). Classification (GTDB taxonomy): domain Bacteria; phylum Pseudomonadota; class Gammaproteobacteria; order Burkholderiales; family Burkholderiaceae_D; genus Pernthalerella. The sequence continues at coordinate 6,776 of JBEDGK010000079.1, read as the reverse complement.
TCCATAAAGATTGCATGCCGGAGTTCCCGGCTCAGTCAGACAGCGCTGTGTATTTCACAGCGCAACCTTGCTCCGATACCACTCGTGGAAATGCTGCATTCCATCTTCCATCGGCGACTGATACGGACCGACTTCATTCACGCCGCGATCGAGCAGGATGCGACGGCCGGCGTCCATGCGAAGCGCGATCTCATCATCTTCGGCGCAGGTTTCCATATAGGCAGCACGCTCGGCATCGACGAAGCCACGCTCGAAGAGCACAATGTCTTCCGGGTAGTAGAACTCCACCACGTTGGTCGTTTTTTGCGGGCCTTTTGGCCACAGCGTGGACACCACGAGTACGTGCGGGTACCACTCGACCATGATGTTCGGGTAGATCGTCAGCCAGATCGCGCCATAGGGAGGCACTTCTCCGCCGCGATAGCGGAGTACTTCGTCGTGCCACTTCTGATAGACCGGCGAGCCGGATTTTTTCAGTGCCGAATTCACGCCGACGGTCTGCACGCTGTAGCCTTCGCCCATATCCCAGCGCAGATCGTTACAGGTGACGAAGTTGCCCAAACCGGGGTGGAAGGGCTCGACATGATAGTCCTCCAGGTAGACCTCGATGAAAGTCTTCCAGTTGTAGTCGCACTCGTGGGTCTCAACGTGGTCTAGCATGTAGCCGCTGAAATCGAGGTCTTTGGTAACGCTCAGATTCTTCAGGATCGCATGGACATCGACGCCATTGTCATCGAACAGCAGACCATTCCAACGCTGCAGCCCGAAGCGGGTGAGGTTCAGGCAAGGGGTTTCACCGAAATGCGGCGCGCCGATCAGTTCGCCTTGAAGGTCGTAGGTCCAGCGGTGAAGCGGACAGACAATGTTCTGTGCGTTGCCGCGCCCGGTCAGCATCTTGGCCTGGCGGTGTCGGCAGACATTAGAAAGGAGTTCGATGCCCTGTGCGCCACGGGTGAGCAGTCGACCATCGTTTTCCCAGGGCAGCGACGCATAGTCGCCGACGTTCGGGACCATGAGCTCATGACCGACGTACTGAGGCCCTTGTCGGAACAGTTGCGAGATTTCTTTGTTCAGTAGCGCATCATCAAAATACACGCTGACTGGAAGTTGCGCGTTGGATCGCGCGAGTCTTGAGAGACTGGCCAGATCGGACATCCCCACCCCCAAATTAATTTGCACCAACCTCAGAGAGAAATAATCCGCAAATACCTATTCGATCGAAATGGAACAGTGATTTTTTGGACGAGCGCCGGATTATACCCAGACCCTTGTGATACGGACACGTTAGTTGACTTGAAAATCTTGCATTGTTTAACAATAAGACAGCGTTCAAGCTGCGAATGTGCCGCGGCGCTGGTATCAAAGCACTGCGAGTGCTTACGGTAAACCCCTTGAAAAGTGCGTAAGCTCGCCCAAAAACAGAAAAGAAATGCTTTTTTGACAAAAATTTGATGCCCGAACAGGCGCCTGGTGTATAAGTAAGCCAAGTTGACAGCGAAGCGATTGCACTAAAATAGACAGTCCCTCAGTCGCCCACAGCCCCAGACCGCTTCATGCCTAGAAAAAGCGCTTCCGACCAGCCCAGTCCGTCTTTTGAAGACGCGATGGCCGAGCTAGAGCAGCTCGTTGCAAAAATGGAATCCGGCGAACTTCCTCTGGAAGCCTCGGTCGCGGCCTACCAGCGTGGCTCCGAGCTGGTGAAATACTGCGCCGCCCAGCTCGAACGCGTGGAAAGGCAGGTGAAGGTGCTGGAGGGCGACATGCTAAAGCCCTTCGCCATCGATGACGAGGACGACGAAGACGACGAGGATGACGAAGAATGAAGCAGGATTTCGCCATCTGGCGAAAGGCTGTCCAGGTCGACATGGAAGCCTTGCTCCTGTCGCACCTGCCGCCGGCTGAACGGTTGCCGCGGACCTTGCACGAGGCGATGCAGTATGCAGTGCTTGACGGCGGCAAGCGAGTCCGGCCTCTGCTGGTGTTTGCCGCGGGTGAAGTGTTTGACGCGCCGCGTGATGCAGTGGAGCGGGCGGCCTGTGCGGTCGAGATGATCCATGCGTATTCCTTGGTGCATGATGACATGCCCTGCATGGATGATGATGATCTGCGGCGTGGCAAGCCCACGGTGCACAGGAAATATGACGAGGCGACCGCGCTGCTGGTCGGCGATGCGCTGCAATCCCAGGCATTCGAGGTACTCGCTGGCGGCTCGCTGGATGCATCACGCAAGGTGGCCATGCTGACCCGCCTTGCACAGGCATCCGGTTCACGCGGCATGTGCGGTGGGCAGGCCATCGATCTGGCCTCGGTGGGCATCGCGCTGCCAAGAGATCAGCTGGAGCAGATGCACCGGCTGAAGACAGGCGCACTGCTGGAAGCGTCGGTGATGCTGGGGGCGATGGCGGGCAAGTCCTTGCTCGATGATGAGGCCGCCGCCTTGCATGCTTATTCGGCATCAATCGGTCTGGCCTTTCAGGTGGTGGATGACATTCTGGATACCACCGCTGATTCGGCCACGCTGGGCAAGACCGCTGGCAAAGATGCGGCCAGCAGCAAACCGACTTATGTGTCGATGCTCGGACTGAACGAGTCGCTTGCCCTGGCTGAGAAGTTGCGGCAGGATGCCCATAAGGCCTTGGACATTTTCGGGGACCGAGCGTTGCGGCTGGGTGAGCTTGCCGATCTGATCGTACAAAGAACCACCTGAGACGACTACTGAGACGCCATGACTCTTTTACAAAAAATAAACGACCCGGCGGAATTGCGGGCGCTCTCGCGGGCGGAACTCGCGACACTCGCCGATGAGCTGCGCACTTACCTGCTCGAATCCGTCGCGCGCACCGGTGGTCACCTCTCGTCCAATCTCGGTACCGTCGAGCTGACGATTGCTTTGCATTACGTGTTCAACACGCCTGACGATCGCATCGTTTGGGACGTTGGCCATCAGACTTACCCACACAAGATACTCACGGGTCGTCGCGATCGCATGCCCACGCTGAGGCAGCAAGGCGGCTTGTCGGGTTTCCCTCGCCGCAGCGAGAGCGTGTATGACACGTTTGGCACTGCGCACTCATCGACCTCCATCTCGGCGGCACTGGGCATGGCGCTGGCCGCGCGTGCCAAGGGCGAGAAGCGCCACTCGGTGGCGGTGATCGGCGATGGTGCGATGACGGCTGGCATGGCGTTCGAGGCACTGAACAATGTGGGTGTCTACGAAGACATCAAGATGCTCGTGGTGTTGAACGACAATGACATGTCGATCTCGCCCCCAGTAGGTGCGCTCAATCGCTACCTCGCCCGGCTGATGTCGGGCAAGTTCTACGCAGCGGCGAAGAACATGGGCAAGCAGATGCTTCCACCCTCAATGCGGGAGCTTGCCAAGCGTTTTGAAGAACACGCAAAAGGCATGCTGGTACCGGCGACCTTGTTCGAAGAATTCGGTCTCAATTACATCGGCCCGATCGATGGTCATGATCTCGAGTCGCTGATCCCCACGCTGCAGAATCTGAAGAATCTCGACGGTCCGCAGTTTTTGCACGTCGTCACCAAGAAAGGTCAGGGCTACAAGCTGGCCGAGGCAGATCCGATTCTTTATCACGGCCCCGGCAAGTTCAATCCCAGTGAGGGCATCAAGCCGGCGGTGAGTACCAAGACTACCTACACACAGGTGTTCGGTGACTGGCTGTGCGACATGGCAGCGCAGGACGAGCGTCTGGCCGGCATCACACCAGCGATGCGCGAGGGTTCGGGTATGCTGAAATTCGAGCAGCAATTCCCCGATCGCTACTACGACGTCGGCATCGCCGAGCAGCATGCAGTCACCTTTGCCGCGGGTCTGGCCTGTGAAGGGTTGAAGCCGGTCGTTGCGATTTATTCGACCTTCCTGCAGCGCGGTTACGATCAGCTGATTCATGATGTTGCTTTGCAAAACCTCGATGTCACGTTCGCGTTGGATCGTGCGGGTCTGGTCGGTGCCGATGGCGCAACGCATGCGGGCAACTATGATCTCGCTTTCCTGCGCTGCATCCCCAATATGGTGGTGATGGCGGCCAGCGACGAGAATGAGTGCCGGCAGATGCTGACCACAGGTTTTCGCTACCGGGGCCCGGCGGCGATTCGCTACCCGCGTGGCGCCGGTATCGGCGCGGCGGTGGACGGTTCACTCACCCCGCTCCCCATGGGCAAGGGCGAGATTCGCCGCAAAGGTCGTCAGGTGGCGATACTCGCGTTTGGCACGATGGTGGCGCCTGCGCTCGGTGCGGGAGAAACACTGAATGCGACGGTAGCGAATATGCGCTTCATCAAGCCGCTTGACGCAGCATTGGTGGCCGAGCTGGCGGCCACGCATGAGCTGATCGTCACGGTCGAGGAAGGCTGCATCATGGGCGGGGCAGGCTCAGCGGTTGCCGAGGCGATGGCGGCTGCTGGCATCGTCAAGCCGCTGCTGCAGCTGGGCTTGCCGGACAAATTCATTGATCATGGCGATGCGCAGCAACTGCTGGCGCAATGCGGGCTCGATGCGGCGGGAATTGCGGGATCCATACGCCAGCGAATTCATGCGCAAGAACCTAGGCTGGTGGTCAACAGCTAATCACGAAAACAAGCGCTGGAAAAAGTCGCGGTCGACATCAAGGTTTTCGGCAATGCGACCAAGCTTGGGTGCCATTATTTTTATTGTGAAGCATTTCTGCCTTTTTCCCACAGCACGTCGCTGCCGCCCGAGTAACGGTTGAGCACCCGTGCCAGCACGAACATCAGGTCGGACAGCCGGTTCACATATTGCCTTGGCTGAGGATTGAGTGTCTCCTCATGGCCCAGTGAGACGATGACACGCTCTGCGCGGCGACAGACGGTGCGGCACACATGGGCCAGTGCCGCAGCGCGCGAGCCGCCGGGCAAAATGAATTCCGACAAAGCCGGCAACGTGGCGTTGTACTTTTCCAGCAATTCATCCAGCCGAATCACCTGCGCTTCCTTGATCATCGTGAAGCCCGGGATGCAGAGCTCGCCGCCGAGATCGAACAGGTCGTGCTGGATGGTGATCAGTTCCTCCCTCAGATCGGCAGGCATGTCTTCGCAGAGCAGTACACCGATCTGCGAGTTCAGCTCATCCACATCCCCCATGGCCTGTACCCGCAATGCATCCTTGCGGGTACGGGTGCCATCGCCCAGTCCGGTGGTGCCGTCATCGCCAGTGCGGGTGGCGATTTTGGAAAGTCGGTTGCCCATATTGTGGAAGTTGAATGAAATATCAGCAAAGGATAAGGGAAAACCCAGCCAGATTGTTCACGCTTGATGAACTTTGGGTTCCGTTTTCAGTAAGCTGGAAGCTGGCCGCTTCGGTGGAATCGCAGAGGCTTTTCTTGCGCAACGCGGGGTACAATAGCCGTCTTCCGGAGAGACCCAGATGAATCATCCTGCCCTGCCTGCCGCGCTCAGGCGCGAACTGCCTGCCGAGCTTCTCGCCGAGCTGAGGAAGCTCTTTCCCGATCGCTTGTCCACCGCCCAGGCCATCCGCGAGCACCACGGCCGCGACGAGTCCTCCTATGACCCCATGCTGCCGGATGCGGTGTTGTTTGCGCAGTCCACCGAAGACGTCGCGCAGGCAGTTGCGCTCTGCAATCGCTACCGTTTCCCCGTGATCGCTTTCGGTACCGGTACCTCGCTGGAGGGCCATGTGCTGGCGCTGCAGGGTGGCCTGTCAATCGATCTCTCACAGATGAATACCGTGCTGGCGGTGAATCCTGAGGATTTGACGGTGACTGTTCAGTCCGGCGTGACGCGCAAGCAGCTCAACACCGAGATCAAGGACACTGGCCTTTTCTTCCCGATCGATCCCGGTGCGGACGCCTCGATCGGCGGCATGGCGGCGACCCGAGCTTCGGGCACGAATGCCGTGCGCTACGGAACGATGCGCGACAATGTGCTGGCGCTGACTGTGGTGACCGCCGAGGGCAAGATCATCAAAACGGGTACCCGCGCAAGGAAGTCCTCTGCCGGTTACGACCTGACCCGGCTGTTAGTCGGCAGCGAAGGCACGCTCGGCATCATTACCGAGATTACCCTGAAGATTTATCCGCAACCCGAGGCCATCTCTGCGGCCGTGTGCTCGTTTTCCGACATTGCTAGCGCGGTCAACACGGTCATCCAGACGATACAGATCGGTGTGCCGGTGGCGCGCGTCGAATTCCTCGATGAGAATGGCGTGAGAGCGCTTAACAAGCATGACAAGCTCACCCTACCGGAAAAACCCCTGCTTTTGTTCGAATTTCATGGCAGCGAGTATGGCGTCAAGGAGCAAGCGGAGCTGGTGCAGCAGATCGCAGATGAGCATGGCGCCACCGGTTTCGAGTGGGCGACCCGGCCCGAAGACCGTTCCCGGCTTTGGCAAGCAAGGCACAACGCGTATTTTGCGCTGCTGCAGCTGCGTCCGGGCTGCAGGGCAATTTCGACCGACTGCTGCGTACCGATCTCTCGGCTGGCCGATTGTCTTCTCGAGACGAAAGCGGATTGCGAGCGTCAGAACATCGTGCACGGTATCGTCGGACATGTGGGCGACGGTAACTTTCATGTGCAGATGATGGTCGATACCAGCGACCCGGAAGATGTCGCGCGTGCCGAAGCCGTCAATCAGCGCATGGTGGCGCGCGCGATTGCGATGGACGGCACCTGCACCGGCGAGCATGGCATCGGCTTGCACAAGATCGATTTCCTGATTCAGGAACATGGCGAGGGTGCGGTCGATCTGATGCGTTCCATCAAACATGCTCTGGACC
>JBEDGK010000078.1:0-4976 GCA_041174665.1 Pseudomonadota bacterium | reverse complement strand
GCCCTCGCCGCTCCTCCCCACATGTCCAACACCGCCCGCCCGCAGGATCTCGCCAACGCCATCCGCGCCCTTGCCATGGACGCCGTACAGAAAGCGAACTCCGGGCATCCCGGCATGCCGATGGGCATGGCCGAGATCGCTGTCGCCCTATGGGGCAGTCATCTTCGACACAATCCGGCCGATCCGCACTGGTTGGACCGAGATCGCTTTGTCGTCTCCAATGGCCACGGCTCGATGCTGCTGTATGCGCTGCTGCACCTGACCGGCTATGAGCTACCGATGGATGAGCTGCGCAATTTCCGCCAGCTGCATTCGAAAACACCGGGCCACCCAGAGGTCGACATCACTCCCGGGGTCGAGACTACCACCGGACCGCTCGGTCAGGGGATTGCGAATGCAGTGGGCATGGCGCTGGCCGAAGCACTGCTGGCGGCAGAATTCAATAAGCCCGGTTTTGACGTCATCGATCATCACACCTACGTCTTCCTTGGTGACGGTTGTCTGATGGAAGGCATCAGCCATGAGGTATGTTCGCTGGCGGGCACGCTGCGCCTGTCCAAGCTGATCGTGCTGTATGACGACAATGGTATTTCTATTGATGGCAAGGTTGAGGGCTGGTTCCGAGATGACACGCCAAAGCGTTTCGACGCCTACGGCTGGAACGTGATCCCGAATGTGGATGGCCATGATGTCAAGGCGGTCGATGCAGCGATCGCCGCTGCAAAAAAATCTGAACGACCGACACTCATCTGCTGCAAGACCGTGATCGGCAAAGGCGCTCCCACGATGCAGGGTACGGACAAAGTGCATGGCGCTGCGCTGGGCGATGCAGAGATCGCCGCCACGCGCGCGGCGATCGATTGGCCGTACGCGCCTTTCGAGATCCCTGCCGACGTGTATTCCGCATGGGATGCGAAGCAAAAGGGCGCATCGCTGCAGTCCGACTGGGCCTTGAAGTTCAATACCTATCAAGAGAAATATCCATCTGAGGCCGCCGAACTGCTGCGCCGAATGAAGGGCGAGCTACCCGCGAACTTCGATAAGGCAGTATCCGATCTGATTGCCGCCTGCCTGGAAAAAAAAGAAACCATTGCTACGCGCAAGGCCAGCCAGAACGCGATCCAGGCGCTGGCACAGGTACTGCCGGAATTCCTCGGTGGCTCAGCCGATCTGACCGGGTCCAACCTGACCAACTGGAAAGAATGCATCGCAGTGCGCGCGGATCACCCGGGTAACCATGTGAACTATGGCGTGCGAGAGTTCGGCATGAGCGCGATCATGAATGGCGTGGCCTTGCATGGCGGCTTCATTCCTTTCGGTGCGACTTTCCTGACCTTTTCCGATTACAGCCGCAATGCGCTGCGCATGGCGGCGCTGATGAAGCGGCGCGCCGTATTTGTGTTCACCCATGATTCCATTGGTCTGGGCGAAGATGGTCCTACTCATCAATCGATCGAGCACGTATCGAGCCTTCGCCTGATACCGAATCTCGACAACTGGCGCCCCTGCGACACCGTAGAATCTGCAGTCGCCTGGGCAGAGGCGGTGCGACGTCAGCAAGGTCCGACCACACTGATTTTTTCGCGCCAGAACCTGCCTTTTGTAGAGCGCGATCATGCCCAGGTGACGAATATTCGTCGCGGTGGCTACGTGCTGAAAGACGCCACCAACGCGAAGGCCATTCTCATCGCGACCGGTTCAGAGATCGAGCTTGCGCTGAAGTCCGCCGATATGCTGGCTTCCGAAGGCATCCCGGTGCGCGTGGTATCCATGCCCAGTACCGATGTATTCGATCGGCAGGACGCGGCATACAAAGCCAGCGTGCTGAACAATGGGCTTCCAAGGGTGGCGGTCGAGGCAGGAGTCACCGATTTCTGGTTCAAGTATGTCGGTCTTGATGGCGCGGTGGTAGGCATCGATACGTTCGGTGAGTCCGCGCCGGCCGGTGTGTTGTTCAAGCATTTCGGCTTCACGACAGAGAAAATCGTGGCCGCAGTCAAGTCGGTTCTGCACTGACCTGACACGATACCAATTCATATCACAACGTTTCGGGAGATCCTCATGACCATCAAAGTTGCCATCAATGGCTACGGCCGCATCGGCCGCAATGTGCTGCGCGCTCATTACGAGGGCGGCAAGAAGAATGATATTCAGATCGTTGCGATCAACGATCTCGGAAATACCGAAACCAACGCGCACCTGACACGCTATGACACCGCGCACGGCAAATTCCCTGGAACGGTTGTGGTCGAGGGCGACCACATGATCGTCAATGGTGACAAGATCCGTGTATTCGCGCAGCGTAATCCCGCTGACATCCCCTGGGGCGAGTTGGGTGTTGATGTCGTGCTCGAATGTACTGGATTTTTCACCACAAAAGAAAAAGCCTCTGCTCACCTGAAAGGCGGTGCAAAGAAAGTCATCATCTCCGCTCCCGGCGGCAAGGATGTGGACGCTACCGTCGTCTATGGCGTGAATCAGAGCGTGCTAAAGGCATCGGATACCGTGATCTCGAATGCGTCCTGTACCACCAACTGCCTCGCGCCACTGGTGAAACCGCTGAACGACAAGATCGGCGTGCTCAATGGCCTGATGACTACTGTTCATGCGTATACCAATGATCAGGTGCTGACCGACGTAATGCATGAAGACCTGCGCCGTGCCCGTTCCGCGACGCAGTCCATGATACCGACCAAGACCGGTGCTGCCGCCGCCGTGGGTCTGGTGCTGCCCGAATTGAATGGCAAGCTCGACGGCTACGCCATTCGCGTCCCGACAATTAACGTTTCCATCGTTGACCTGTCATTTATCGCTGCGCGTGACACCACAGTGGATGAGGTTAACGCGATCATGAAAGAAGCCGCGAACGGTCCGCTGAAAGGTGTCCTGACCTACAACACCGACCCGCTGGTGTCGATTGACTACAACCACAACCCGGCATCGTCAAATTTCGATGCGACGCTGACCAAAGTGTCCGGCCACCTCGTAAAAGTCTCGTCTTGGTATGACAATGAGTGGGGCTTCAGCAATCGCATGCTGGACACCACGGTGGCTTTGATGGGTGCGAAGTAATCAGGACCGCTGCCCCACTTGTTGCACCACGCTGAGTGTAGGCTACGAAACAGCCGTCAATATAGCCGCTCAAGCGGCTATATTTTGGGCTTCAGCAATTTACTGCCCCACCACCTTCGCATACTCGGGTGAGCGAGGCCCAGGCAGTAGTCCGCCTGGGCGGGCCGTCAGCAAGCGAAAGCTGGTTCTCTGTGCCACCGGATATCCCTGATCCCCGATACTGTTGGCTACCTGGCTGATCAGTGCCTTCACCAATAGAGTTGCAAGCCCGCCACTGGAATCCTGGTTCTCGCCGCTGGAGGCTCGAGCCCTGCCCTCCCAGAGTAGTTGGCCATTTCGCGTGTCGATTAATCGGGCGCTGGCGGCGACAATCACTTCGCTGCTGACGATCATGTATTTGGCGCCATATTCCTCAATGGTGATGTACAGCGCGGCATCAGCGCCAAAGATCTCTGCCAGTTTTCCCGGCGGGATCTGATGCATCTCTCCCGGTTCGGTCACACCGTTTTCGCGGAAAGTCTGATCCACTAGCGCGACGGGCAGTACGTAATAACCGGACTCAGCGAGTGGCCGCGTGACGGTTGCCAGCATGCTGTAAGTCGCGCGTATGTCTGGCGACAAATTCAAAGGTGGGAGTACGACGATGGATCTCGGCTTGCTTTGTCTGAAAGCCGTGTAGTCATACGAGCTGCCAGTGGCGCAGCCGCCGAGTATCAGTGCGAGGCCGATCAGCAGCGCACGATAAAGTCGTTGTTTCATCAGAATTCCTTACTTCCTTATTCTGCCAATTAGCCTGTCCATGTAGGGACGCGACTCAGGGAACAGCACTTTTTCTGTTTCAAATGATGCGATGGCCTGATCAAGCTTGCCGGTCTGGAAGTACAGATAACCGAGATGCGCGTAATGGCCTGGAGGCGGACTGCGACCTCGTGCACGCGCTTTTTCGCCATCAGCTTCCAGCTTGGCGATTTGCTCATCCGGCGAGGATTTGCCGGGCGAACTGTACAGGGCATAGACCTGATCTTCGTAGCTTCCCCATTGATAGAGACCGTGCTGATTGGCGCAGGCGGTCAGGATGATGACGGCTACGATGCATGAGAGGCGGCGGATGATACGATACATGCTCGATGTCCGCATCAGCTTTCCGGTTTCCAGGTGCCGCGCTCTATGCCTTCGACCAGGCGGTTCACGGCTTCTCGTATCGCCAGATCGAGCACCTTGCCGTTCAGTGTGGAGTCATAACTGGCCGTCCCACCGAAGCCGATGATCTCGCGATTCGATAACGCATACTCGCCGGCACCCTGCACGGAGAACACGACTTCCGAGGTCAGCGCGTTGACCACATTGACACTCACCTTGGAATAAGCCACTTGGGTCTTGCCACGTCCGAGACTGCCGAATAGTTGCTGATCGCCCGTTTCTTTTCTTCCAAATTCTGTCACATCACCAGTCAGAACGAAATTGGCGCCGCTGAGTTTTTGTTCTTTCCCACGCAGCTTGGCCTCTTGCTGAATCTCGCTCATGTTTTCACGGTCGACAACGACGAACCGGTTTGATTGCTGCAAGTGAGTGATAAGAATAGTCTTTGCTTGCGAACCCAGCCGGTCAACACCATCGGAGAACAAACCGCGCAAGAAAGTAGAACGATTATCAAACTTTCCAACGGCGATCGTGTTTTTTGGTCCAGAGTAGGTGGTACCGGCTGACGTGACTTGTTTTGGAGCGACGGTTTGCGAGCTTTCAGTGGCACAAGCAGCGAGCAAGCAGGCGGTGAGGACTAGTATCGTCCGGGAGGCAAGTGTTCGATTCATAGAGATGATGGATTAGGTTGAGGAGGCTGAATGAGAAAGGAGAGCGATCACGCCTTTGCAAAGCTGTCGATCGAAGTATCCCTTAAGCTTGAA
>JBEDGK010000077.1:0-4239 GCA_041174665.1 Pseudomonadota bacterium | reverse complement strand
GACGCTCGATGAACGCGGTCTGCAATCCACAGGCTTTCGCCGCGTCGAGGTCATCTTCATGCGCGGCGACCAGCATGACTTCGTCGGGCTGGATGTCAAAGATCTCGGCCACGCCGAGATAGGTCTCGGGGTCGGGCTTGTAATGACGGAAGACTTCGGCGGAGAGAATCAAGTCCCAAGGCAGACCGCCATGCTTAGCCATATTCGCAAGTAGACCGAGGTTGCCATTCGACAGCGTCGTCAGCGTGAACTTCCGCCTCAAGCGCGTCATGCCGCCCACCGTATCGGGCCATGGCGCGAGCCGGTGCCATGCGCGATTCAATTGGTAACGCTTCGCTTCCTCGAGCGCGATGCCGAAGTCGGACAGTATGCGGTCGAGAATGAGGCGGTGCAGATCATCGATCTTGGTCCAGCCGCGCTTTCCTGTGCGGACTTCATCCATCGCCGGCTTGTAGCCGGCGCGCCAGGCGGAGGCAAACTTGTTGCCGTCCACGCCGGGGATCATTGCCTCGGCTTCGCGCCAGATAGAGCCATGCCAGTCAACGACTGTACCGAACACATCGAAAGCCAGTACTTTTGGAAGTGTCATCACACCGCCCCCAATACGGCAGATTATTTCGCTGGCAGACGCGTGGCCTGCCAGGAAATGAACTGCACCACGCCCTCACGCTTGGCCCAGATCGCATGGAAGCGCAGCTCGACCGTCATCTCTTTATCATTCACCGTGACATCGAAATTGCCATTGCCGGTCAACGTCGCCACACAACCGAAGGTGCGCACGACGACATCCGAGCGCCGCATCACGCGGTATTTCACTGCGCCGGTGCGCATCGATTCGATATAGGTCTGCTTGTTGTCGACCAATGCGCTACTGTGGATGTACACCAGATCATTGGCAATCAGGCGATCCATCGCGGCAAAGTCATTACTCATCTGCGCGGCATAGCGAGCGTCTTCCGCCTTGACTGCCTCGTCGGCAGTGATGGGTTCACAGCCAGCCGCCTGCGAGGCGTTGGCAAAGGCAATGGACGCGAAGAACAGCATCGCGGCGGCAACTCTACGCATGGGACTCTCCTCGGATTATTTTTATTCGGCCTTGGGGGCCATTTTTGTTGGCTGGATCGGCGAATTTAGCCTATTGATGATACTGTAAGCGCCAAAAGGCTGGCGAAAAAATTCCATCTCGGGATTTCCAAAACAGCATAAAACGGCCATTCCTATCGCCAATCGGGAGACTGCAATGAAAACAATGATTTCCTGCCTGCTGATCGCTCTCGCTGCTGCGATGCCGCTGACGGTGGCCGCCGGCAACGAATGGATCACCGATGCCAAGGGCTGCAAGATCGCCAACCTGGCACCCCAAGAGGGCGAGACCGTCAGTTGGAGCGGTGAGTGCCGTAACGGACTGGCCAATGGCGAAGGCACGCTGACCTGGTTCGAATCAGGCGTGAAGACGGAAGTCTACGAGGGCACCATGGTGGATGGCTATGCAGAGGGACTCGGCAAGCTCAGGCGGGCCGGCAGTGCCTATGTCGGCGAATTCAAACAGAGCTTGCAGCATGGGCGCGGTCGTTATGAGGATGCGGACGGCAGCTGGTACTCCGGCGAGTGGTCTGAGGGAGTGCCGCACGGACGCGGACAGATGCTGACACCGGATGGCAAGCTGCTCAAAGGTTTCTGGAACAAGGGCGAGTACGAGGACGAGGGAGCGATGCCCTCTCGTACCTGAGTCTCACCCAAACAGTAACCCAGACAGTGACCTGAGCGCGATTCTCAGATCGTGCGCCGCAGCGCCTCGAAGAATAAATCTGCCTGCAGCCGCTCGCCCTCGAGCTGCTTTGCCACCTGATCTACCAATACCGGATTGACCGGTGCCAGCGGCGCGCCGCTGCGCGCGGCCAGCACCTCTACCATGCACGCGCGCTCGAGATAATACAGATCGTCATACGCGTAGGCGATGCTGGGCCCGCAGACCACCACGCCATGATTGCCGAGGAAGGCGATATCTGCGCCCTGCATCGCATGGGCGATGCGCTCACCCTCGGCATGGCTCAGGGCCACGCCGTTGTAATCGGCATCGATCGCCACCCGGCCGTGAAAACGCATCGCATTCTGCGACAGTGTGGTATCCAGCGCACGCCGAGAAGTCAGGGTCAGCGCAGTGGAAAATGGCATGTGCGTATGCAGCACACACGCCTTGCCACAAATTCGGTGTATGGCCGCATGAATATACATTGCGGTGGGTTCAACTTCGTGGCGACCCGCAAGGCGATTGCCCTGCTCATCGATCATCACAATATCGTCCGCGCCAATCTCGGCCCAGAACAGGCCGCGCGGATTGATCAGAAAACGCTTCGATTCATCCGGCAGCTCGACACTGAAATGATTGCAGATACCCTCACCGAGTCCGTGGTGCGCTGCCGCACGCAAAGCGAGCGCGAGGTCTTCCCGCAGCTGCCTGACTGCGCGTGATTTGAATTCTTTGGCGTGCATCAATCTCCTCCCCTGAAATCATTCACGCCGACGCTAACAGAAAAACGTCGCGCAACCAAACCTTTAACTTTATTGAAACCAGACCAAGCGCTCAGCGACGCATGAAGCATTTGCCGCCTACAATGCGGGATCGTGCCAACCATCGCCGTGAATAACAATAATGAGCTCCGGTATCTCGCGCACCGCTTTCCTTACTCTGCTGCTGATCGCGGCCATGATGGGTGCCAATCATGTAGCTGCCCGCTTTGCGTTCAATGACTCGGTCAGCGTGATGACCGCGGTGATCTTTCGCAGCGGCGTGACCGCCACGATCATCGCACTGTTGCTGCTGCGGCAGCGCGTGAGGATGGAGTTCAGCACGCGCCACAAGCGCTTCCTGCCTGTGATCGGCAGCCTGATCGCGATACAAAGCTTCTGCTTGTATTCGGCGGTCGCGCGGCTGCCAGTAGCGCTCGCGCTGCTGGCTTTCAACACGTATCCGCTGTGGACTGCGTTCTGGGCACGCGTGATCTATCAGCATCGCGCCGAGCCTTTTGTGCTCAAGGCGATGCCGGTCATGCTGTTCGGTCTGGCACTCGCGCTCGATGTGCTAGGTGCTGCTTCCGGGCTCGGTGCGAATGCGCACTGGCAGCAGATCGGTGCAGGCGTGGGCTTTGCGACAATGGCTGCCGCCACCTTTGCGCTGGCGATGGTGATTACCCAACATGAGGCGGTGGACCTCGATGGCCGGGTGAGGACATTCATCACGCTGGGCACGGTGACGCTGCTTACCTCGCTGCTGGCGTTCTTCAGTGGCGGATGGTCGCTGCCACAGTCATCGACCGGCTGGTGGGGGCTGGCTGGCCTGACCTTTTTGTACGGTACCGCATTCACCCTGATGTTCAGCCTGCTGCCACGGCTGGGGGTGGTCGGCAATTCGGCGATCATGAATATCGAACCCGTGTTTGCGCTGGTGCTGGCGTGGCTATTGCTCGGTCAGGCGATCGCACCGGTGCAGGTCGCTGGCGCACTGATCGTGGTCGGCACGGTGATGGCGCTGGGTCTCAGACGAAGATAATCCAACTGGGTAGCGCATCGCGAGAAACACACCGATCTCTCGCCCTGGCGAGTCGCTCAATACCTCTAATCCCGCAAGGCATGGACGCCTGGGGTGAAGGCGGCACGAGACAGCATGTACCCTCTCCTATGAGTCCACTCGGCGTGCGCGCGGTGGCTTTTGGCACACCAACTGATAAAAAATTAGCTCATGATTTTCTTCGGTGCACGTTGTGCCCGCCAATCAGGGGCAGCGCTCGCCTCTGCTGATCGGCGCGATCTCTGGTGCACTGCAAATACTGTTTGGACTGTCTCGGCGGGGCAAACTGATCAGCGACTGCGGTGATCGAGGTCGAACTGCTTTTTCTGTCGCGCTTGCGTTTCGATCAGCTCGCCGAAAATCACTGGCGACTTGGCGTCGCGCTGATCACCGACATCGCGCGTGCTCGAAAGCAGCCGAATTTTTTATTCAGCGGCACTTTTATCGCGCAAATGTTCGCGTTCGAACTCCCTGCATTGCATGAAAACGCCAGTATTCATGCGGGTTTGCGCTAAATCACGATGTCGATCACGCGATCCGCGACAA
Organism: Pseudomonadota bacterium; assembly: GCA_041174665.1. Taxonomy (GTDB): domain Bacteria; phylum Pseudomonadota; class Gammaproteobacteria; order Burkholderiales; family Burkholderiaceae_D; genus Pernthalerella. Next base: position 125 of record JBEDGK010000077.1, on the reverse strand, counting down.
TTTTTCAAAGCGCGCTCGCAAATGCGGCACTATCGCGCAAACCGTGCTCAGAAAACCCTGCCGAAGACCCTCCGAACCCAAAAAAGGGAGGTGCTCCGGAGTTGTGGTATACTGTGTATACATAC
>JBEDGK010000076.1:0-14554 GCA_041174665.1 Pseudomonadota bacterium | reverse complement strand
CGGCAAAGCCATCACGCTGCTCGCTTCGGCGCCGGGGCGCGGGCAAAGGATTGCCATCGCAAAAAATGACGATCAGCGGCCGCCGCTCCATCTTCGCTTGCAATCCGAGTCGCTTGAGCCATTCGCGATTCGCCGTCGCTCTGTCTTCGAACTCGCTGTTGCCGCCAGCCGAAGCGATATAGTGATTATTCTCTGCCGGTAGATTCAATGTGGCGAAGAGCACATTGTCGATGACCCAGCGCGTATTTTCTGTATAGCTGCGAAAAGCTCGACTCGCCGACTGTCGCCGCAGACTCAGGTGCTTGGCGCCGCTCCAGCTGATCTCGCCAAAGACTTGCTCGCGCAGCAGATTGAGCCAGACCAGCGATGCCGGACGCCCCTGCCGGTCGCGGCAGCCCATCCAATCAGTCCCGGCGAGCGAAAGGATCACCGGGACACTGCCGCTCTCCAGCAACGCGGTGCGTTGCCGGTACAACCGATCGGTGCAGGGCTCACGTGTGGAGCGCATGCCATTGACGACGATGAAGGCCGGGTCACCCGCATGCGCTGCCTCCAATGCAGGGCGCAACTCAGTATCGTCTGCCGCCTCTCTCATCACATGCATCATCACAGTAAACCGAAATGGTTCGGCAGCTTGCGCGCCATTCGACGTGATCAGGAACAGCAACAAGTAAAGGCAATGTAATGACTTCTGAAGCACGCTCATGGCACACTCACCCTGCTGACCTATCGGCATCCATCAGCTGCTTGAGTTGGTACAGCGCTTCAAGTGCCTCGCGCGGGCTGAGCCGGTCGGGGTCCATGCTTTGCAGCGCTTCCAGTACCTCCCGTGCCGCTCCGACGGGCGCATTGATGGCGTCGGTTTCTGCGGCGGGTTCCGGCACAGCCGCGAACAGGTCGAACTGTCCGTCGACTTCTGCCGCGTGCGCCTCCAGTGCCGAGAGATGCTTGCGCGCGGCGCGTATCACGCCTGCCGGAACGCCCGCCAGCTGAGCGACCTGCAGCCCGTAACTTTGCGAGGCGGGGCCTTCCTCGACCGCGTGTAAAAATACGATGCTGTCCTTGTGCTCGACCGCTGACAAGTGCACATTCGCGCAGGCGGTATGCGACTGCGGCAGCTGGGTCAGCTCGAAGTAATGGGTAGCGAACAGCGTGAAGCTGCGATTGTTTTGCAGTAGCCAGAGCGCAATCGCCCATGCCAGCGCCAGGCCATCGAAGGTGGAAGTACCGCGCCCGACTTCGTCCATCAGCACGAGCGAATGTTCAGTCGCGCCGTGCAGGATCGCGGCAGATTCAATCATCTCCAACATGAAAGTGGAGTGACCCGCGGCCAGATCATCGGCAGCACCGATGCGCGTGAAGATGCGGTCGATCGGCCCCAGCCGAGCGGACCTTGCAGGCACATAGCTGCCCGCGTAGGCCAGCAGCGTAATCAGCGCGAGCTGCCGCATGTAGGTCGATTTGCCACCCATGTTTGGCCCGGTGATCAGCAGCAGCCGTCGCTCGGGTGATAGCCTGCAGTCATTCGCGATGAAGCGCTCGATCGTGTTCTCGACGACCGGATGTCTTCCCTGAATGAGCTCGATGCATTGCTCGGTCACTAACTCCGGTTGACACCACTGATGGCGTTGCGCATGGCTGGCGAGAGCCATCAGCACATCCAGCGTAGACACGGCTTGCGCAACATTTTGCAGGGTATCGATGTGGCCGACTAGGTCGTGCAGCAATTGCTCGTACAAAAGCTTTTCGCGCGCGAGCGCGCGGTCCTGCGCGGACAAGGCCTTGTCTTCGAAAGCTTTCAATTCCGGAGTGATATAACGCTCAGCATTCTTCAGGGTCTGACGTCGGCGATAATCATCGGGGACTTTGGCGGTTTGCCCGTGCGTGACCTCGATGTAGAAGCCGTGTACTTTGTTGTATTCGACCCGGAGGTTTGCGATACCAGTACGTTCACGTTCGCGCTGTTCGAGATCAGTCAAGAACTGTCCGGCATTGTCGGACAGGGCCCGAAGCTCATCCAGTTCGGCGTCATAGCCGCGCGCGATCACGCCGCCGTCGCGCACCATGGCGGCGGGTTCTTCCGCGATCGAGCGTTCCAGCAGCGACAGGCAATCTGGTGGCGTATGAAGGGCCTGTACTGAGCCGTGCAGCAATGGCGGCAAACTGAAGCTGCTGGCCTTGAGCGTAGTCTGCAGCCGGGGCAGTTGCTGTAATCCGGCGCGCAGTGCCGACAGGTCGCGCGGGCGCGCAGAGAGCAACGCAATGCGCGCGGCGATGCGCTCGATATCCGGCACGGGCGACAGCGCCTCGCTCAGGGGATCGATGCGATCGCCGTCGATCAGGAAGGCAATGGCTGCATGGCGCTCGCGTGCTACTTGCTGCTCGCGGCTGGCTTGCAGTAGCCAGTGGCGCAGTAGCCGCGAACCCATCGAGGTACGGCAATGGTCCAGTGTAGAGAGCAGTGTCGGGCCGATACCTTGTTGTCCTCCGCGCAGCGATTCGGTGATCTCAAGATTTCTCCGCGTCGCGGCATCCATGCCGATGAACTGGCTTTCGTTTTCGACCGTCAGCGTGCGCACATGTTGCAGCTGTTTGCCCTGCGTATTGCGCGCATACAGCAACAGCGCGCCGGCAGCGCCCAGTGCCGCTGACAGGTTTTGTGCGCCATAGCCGGCCAGGCTGGTAGTGCCAAGTTGCTCAAGCAGCGATCGTTCACCAGCGGCGATCTCGAAGTGCCAGTCGGCGACGACCGTGGCACGGCTGTTCAACTGCTCTTGCAGCAGGTTGGCCTGTGCGTGATCGGCGAGTATCTCGGCGGGCGCGATACGCTCGAGTTCTTGTCGAAGCCGCGCAGCGAGGTGGTTCTCTTCAGCGGTGATCTCGGTGACACACAGGCGGCCACTGGCCAGCGACAGCCAGGCGAGCCCGATGACAGATTGCTTGCGCTGTCGCGCAACGCACAGCGCAAGCAAGGGGCGCTCGGATTTTTCAGGCAGCAGTTCGGCGTCGGTCAGTGTGCCCGGCGTGACGATGCGCTGTACGCGACGCTCAACGGGTCCCTTGCTGGTGGCCGGGTCGCCGATCTGCTCGCAAATCGCGACAGATTCGCCCAGCTTCACCAGCTTGGCCAGATACTGCTCGACCGAATGAAAGGGCACACCAGCCATCTTGATCGGCTGGCCATTGGAGTTACCGCGCTGGGTGAGGGTGATGCCTAGCAAACGCGCCGCTTTTTCCGCATCCTCAAAAAACAGCTCATAAAAATCACCCATCCGGTAGAACAGTAGCAGCTCGGGATGCTCGGCCTTGATGCCGAGGTACTGCCGCATCATGGGGGTATGGCTGTCGTGAATGTTGCGCTCGGCTGCGCTCATGCTGGGTAAATGGTTGAGTGCAAATGAGATCAAGCCGGGCCCAGAGGTTTACTCTCTGGACCCGGCTTGAAAATGAAGCAAAAATGTAGCACAGCCGGGGCAGACCTGGCCGTTACCGTGCTTAACGCTGACCGCTGCGACGCTTGTGCGAGTTGGCATTGGCAGCGGGCTGGCTCAGCAGCGCGGGCGCGCGTCGGGCTTGGGGCCGCTGCGCCGCGTTGGATGTCGTGCTGGTTCGCGCCGTCGATGTACCTTGCCCGGGCTTGCCAGACGAATTGCGCTGCTGCCCATGGCTCTGGGCACGCTGCTGCCCCTGTGGCTGCCCTTGCTGGCTGCGTGGAGTGCTCCCGGCGCGCTGTCCAGGACGACCGCCGGAACGCTGGCGGTGCTCATGGCTGCGCAACTGAATCGGCTGCGGTTTTGCGTTCGGGTCGGGCTCGAATCCAGCGATCACCTCGGATGGCACCTCTCGCTTGATGAAGCGCTCGATATCGCGCAGCAGCCCATTCTCGTCGACGCAGCCGAGGGATACGGCTTCGCCGGAAGCGCCAGCGCGACCGGTACGGCCTATGCGGTGCACATAGTCCTCTGGCACGTTGGGCAGGTCATAGTTGACGACATGCGGCAACTGATCAATGTCGATGCCGCGCGCCGCGATATCGGTGGCGACCAGCACTTGCAATTCGGCGCTCTTGAATTCCGATAGCGCCCGAGTGCGCGCTGCCTGGCTCTTGTTGCCATGAATCGCCATCGCGCTGATGCCCGCTTTGCCGAGTTGCTCGACCAGCTTGTTCGCACCATGCTTGGTGCGGGTGAACACCAGTACCTGGAACCAGTTGCGTTCTTTGATCAGATGCGTCAGCAGCAGGTGCTTCTTGTCGCGATCTACCGGGTGCATTTTTTGCGAGATGACTTCCACCGTCGAGTTGCGGCGCGCGACTTCGATCATCGCCGGATTATTCAGCAAGCCATCGGCCAGCGTCTTGATCTCGTCGGAGAAGGTTGCTGAGAACAACAGGTTTTGCCGCTTTGGCGGTAGTGCGGCCAGTACGCGGCGAATGTCGCGTATGAAGCCCATGTCGAGCATGCGATCGGCTTCGTCGAGCACGAGTATCTCGACGTGCTTGAGATCAACCGCGCCTTGCTGAAGCAGATCGAGCAGACGCCCCGGGGTGGCCACCAGAATGTCCACGCCGCGTTGCAGCTGTTGTATCTGCGGATTGATATTCACGCCACCAAAGATCACAGCCGATGAGAGTTTCAGATATTTGCCGTAGGTACGGACACTTTCCTCGACCTGCGCCGCGAGTTCGCGCGTGGGGGTCAGCACCAGCGCGCGCACCGTGCGAGCTGCGGGGCGAGCACCGCCAGACAGGCGCTGCAGAACCGGTAGCGTGAAGCCTGCGGTTTTGCCGGTGCCGGTCTGTGCGCCGGCCATCAGATCGCCGCCTTTCAGTACCGCGGGTATCGCCTGAGATTGAATCGGAGTGGGTTGGGTATAGCCGTTTTCCGTGACGGCACGCACGAGGGCTTCGGACAAGCCGAGTTCTGCGAAAGACATAAATCCTGACAAGTGAACGGCCCGCCGCCGCTAGAGGGCGCCAGTCACAGGCCAGAGGGGATGATTACGGAGGGGCGGCAAGGAGACTGGAACAATTGCCGCAGCGGCCGAAGTATATATCACTTGCAAGCTTCCCGCTCCATCGGCTGCTCGGGGGTGGGCATGATGCGGATCAGGCAAACGGCGAGAGCACGTTGAGCATTTGGCCAAAGATCTTGGGCGAGCCTGCAATCACATCGCCTTTGTAAAGGTAATCTGCCTCGCCGCTGAAGTTGGCGATGATGCCACCGGCTTCGGACACCAGCAGCGCGCCGGCGGCCATATCCCATGGCTTGAGATTTTTTTCGAAGAAGCCATCGAGCCGACCGGCAGCGACATAAGCAAGATCGAGGGCGGCGGCACCCGGACGACGCAGCCCGGCAGATTTTTGTGTCATCAAGTGGAACATCTTCACATATTCATCCAGCGTGGACAGATCGCTGTAGGGGAACCCGGTGCCAATCAGCGCATCGGCCAGCTTGTCGCGTTTGGCCACACGAATGCGCTTGTCGTTCATGAATGCGCCTGCACCTTTGGTGGCGGTGAACAGCTCGTTGCGAGTGGGGTCGTAAACCACGGCCTGTGTGATTTGGCCACGATGCTGCAAGGCGATCGAGATCGCGTACTGGGGAAAGCCGTGGATGAAGTTGGTCGTGCCGTCGAGCGGATCGATGATCCAGACGTTTTCATTCTCGTTATGAAGATTTGTTGAGGCGCCGGATTCTTCGGCCAGGATCGCATGATCGGGGTAGGCGGTGTGCAGCACATCGACGATGGCTTGTTCAGCTGCCTGATCGACTTCAGTGACGAAATCATTCGGACCCTTGCGAGAGACGCGCAAATGGTCGATTTCAAAGGAAGCGCGATTGATGATGGTCGCGGCGCGTCGCGCGGCTTTCACCGCGGTGTTGATCATGGGATGCATGGTGGTTCCGTTAAAATCCGGGCTTCGGTGTTGCTGGCTGCAAGCTGGCAGACGAGCAACGATGAGAATGAACGATGCGGTGTCCGTACGTGCAGAACCGCGCTAACTCGGCATTTTAAATGAACCCGCCCTCCTCTGTTTCATCTTTGTCGGATCGCCTGCGTTTCGTGCTGGTGGAGACCAGTCATCCCGGCAACGTGGGTGCGGCTGCCCGTGCGATGCGCACCATGGGCTTTTTTGAACTGGTGCTGGTCAGTCCGCGCTATGAAAACGTGCTCACGCATGAGGAAGCGGTCGCCTTTGCCAGTGGCGCCACGGATGTGCTGGCGCGTGCACGCGTGGTGAGTTCACTCGATCAGGCCTTGGAAGGCTGTAATTTTTGTGTTGCGCTGTCGGCCCGTTTGCGTGAATTTTCTCCACCGGTGCATCAGCCAAGAACGCTGGCCAAGCAACTTCAGGCAGACACCTCGCTGCGCACCGCGCTGGTCTTTGGCAGCGAGCGCTACGGGCTGTCAAATGAGCAGGTTGAAAAATGTCATGCGCTCGTGAACGTGCCCACCGACCCGACCTATGGTTCACTGAATCTGGCACAAACAGTGCAGATTCTGGCCTACGAGTGCCGTATGGCTGCGCTAGGCGACCTTTCTTTGACGGGACAGATCAGCGAGGTGGGCTTTCAGGGGGAGCGGGCGAGTGCGGAACAGGTCGAGGGGATGTTCGTCCACTTGGAGAAGGCATTGGTTGAAATGGATTTTCTGGATCCTCACAACCCGAAGAAGCTGATGCCGAGATTACGACGCTTGTTTGCACGAGCCTCGCTCGAGACCGAGGAGGTGAACATCCTGCGTGGCATCGCGGGGCAGATCATTACGCACCGGAAGCGGCGCGGCTAACCCCTTATCCCCAGGCGCGCAGCAGTCCCACGGCCAAGCCCTCTAACGCAAATTCATGCTGGCCGGGCTCGACGCGAATTACATCGAAATCAGGGTTTTCGGGCAGAAGCTCGATCGCATTGCCATTGCGGCGGAAGCGTTTGACGGTGACATCATCGTCAAGGCGGGCGACCACGATCTGACCATCGCGGGCGGTATCGGCCTTTTTGACAGCCAGCAGATCGCCATCATGAATGCCCGCATCGCGCATCGACATGCCCCGTACCTTCAGCAAGTAGTCTGGGCGGGCAGAGAACAGCGAGGGGTCGACTTGGTAGGTGGCCGAGATGTGTTCTTCCGCAAGGATGGGCGAACCCGCAGCAACCCGGCCGATCAATGGCAATGAAAGTTGCATCAGTGCTGGATGGGGCAAGGACATTTGTGGCACGGCGCGGCGGCTGCGACCACCTTCTGCCGGCCGGTCAAGCAGCCGTATGCCGCGCGAGGTGCCAGGGGAAATCTCGATCGCGCCTTTCCGGGCCAGCGCCTGCAGATGTTCCTCGGCGGCGTTTGCGGAGCGAAAGCCCAGCTCGTTGGCGATTTCGGCGCGGGTCGGCGGGAAGCCTGTCTTGTTGATCGCTTCGCGGATCAGCGCGAGGATCTGTTCCTGGCGGGCGGTAAGTTTGATCATCGGCAGCTCCGTTAGGGCCTTCATGCCCAAGGCTGTTTTTATAGACAGGCTGTATCTTTATACAGCACTGGACAAAAAGCAAGCATTTTTTTGCAATTTTCTCGATCGGCAAGCTCTGCCAGAGCCGAAGTCAATCCCTGGTAAGTCTCTGAAGCAATTGAGCTTAGGCCAATAATCCAGTAAGATTGCAGGTTTTCCTCTTCCCACACTCGTCTGACGCCGGGGTGGGCGATTCTGCAATCCGACCAAAAGGAGAAGTGATGCGTCATTACGAAATAGTCTTTATCGTCCACCCGGACCAGAGTGAGCAGGTTCCTGCGATGATCGAGCGCTACAAAGGCCTGGTGGCTGGCCGTGGCGGCAAGGTGCATCGTGTCGAGGACTGGGGTCGTCGCCAGATGGCTTACATGATCCAGAAGCTCGCAAAAGCTCACTATGTTTGCATGAACATCGAATGCGATGGCGAGACGCTGGCTGAAATCGAGACCGGCTTCAAGTTCAACGATGCTGTGCTTCGTCATCTGACCGTTCGCATGAAGAAGGCCGAGACTGCGCCTTCGCCGATCATGAAGAGCGTGCAGAAGGAAGACGCTGCCAAGAGCCAGCGTTCCGAGGCGCCGGCTGCCTGAAGGGCAGACAGCTACGTGTGAACACAAAGCGAGGTGAGAACAGCTTTCATTGCATCGCAATCCTGGTCGAGCGCGAGATAGTGCGTTACAGCCCGGCAGGCATACCGATCGTGGCCGCAAGACTGGCGCATAGCTCGGAGCAGGTCGAGGCAGGCATCAGCAGGAAGGTCGATTTCGAACTGCCGGCGCTGGCCGCAGGACAGATCGCCGGGCAGCTGGAGCAGGCCGAACTTGGTGCAATGTATCGCTTCAATGGCTTCATCGCGCGCAAGAGCCGAAAAAGCAGAAGCATTGTTTTTCACCTCATCGATTTCGAAACGATTGATTAAAGATTCAGGAGCCAAACATGGCATTCGGTAAAAAGTTCGACAAGAGCAAACTCAAGGAAAAGCGCAAGCAGCAAAACCCTCTGTTCAAGCGCAAGAAATTCTGCCGCTTCACTGTCGCCAAGGTAGAGCAGGTGGACTACAAGGATGTGGATACCCTCAAGGACTTCGTCCAGGAAAACGGCAAGATCATGCCCGCTCGCCTGACCGGCACCCGCGCGCATTATCAGCGTCAGGTAGATACCGCGATCAAGCGCGCCCGCTACCTCGCGCTGCTGCCGTACACCGATCTGCACAACGCCTGATCGGCCGTTCCTGTCCAAGATACCTGGAGAAAAACATGCAAGTCATTCTGATGGAAAAAGTAGCCAACTTGGGCGACCTCGGCGCTGTGGTACGTGTCAAGGATGGATACGCTCGCAACTTCCTGATCCCGCAGCGCATGGCGCGGCGCGCAACCAAAGAAGCAATCGCAGAGTTCGAAGCCAAGCGTGCAGAGCTCGAGAAAGCAGCCGCTGCCAGGCTGGCCGCCGCACAGTCGCAAGGTGAAAAAATGACCGGTCAGGTGGTGAAGATCAGCCAGAAAGCCGGTGTCGATGGGCGTCTGTTTGGCTCAGTGACCAACCACGACGTGGCTGATGCGCTGGTCAAGCAGGGTTTCAATGTCGACAAAGCGCAGGTTCGTATGCCAACGGGTCCGCTGAAGACTACGGGCGATCATTCGTTGTCGGTGTCCTTGCATACGGATGTGGTGGTTGACATCACGATTTCCGTGATTGGCGAACAGGCCTGAACTCGCGACCACATCTGCCAAAAAATAGCCGGGATTGCCCGGCTATTTTTTTGTCCGTCGCAACGACTGGTGTGTTCATGCAAGAATTTTGATGAAGCGCTTGTATCGTTAGGGAGCTGACAACAGGGTGAGATTTTCGGGGCTTGTGCTAGTGGGTAACAGGTATAATCTTCTATCATGAACGACCGGGCCGATCCTCAGCTTGATTCCCTGCGCATTCCGCCCCATTCCATTGAGGCGGAGCAGTCGGTACTGGGCGGGCTCCTGCTCGATAATGCGGCTTGGGACAAGATCGCGGACTTCGTTAGTTCGGAAGATTTTTATCGTTATGATCACCGGCTGATCTTTCAGCACATTGCGCGGCTGATCAACAGCGCCAAGCCTGCTGACGTGATCACCGTCTTCGAGTCGCTGTCCTCCGCTGCCAAGGCTGAAGAGGTGGGTGGTGTCGCCTACCTGAATGCGCTCGCACAAAATACGCCGTCCGCTGCCAACATCCGTCGCTATGCGGAAATCGTCCGCGATAGGGGCATACTGCGCAAGCTGATCACGGTCGCCGATGATATTTCCGGTTCGGCCTTCAACCCGCAAGGTAAGGAAGTCAAGCAGATGCTTGACGAAGCAGAATCGAAAATTTTTTCGATTGCTGAAGAAGGTGCTCGTGGTTCACAGGGTTTTCAGGAAATCCAGCCACTGCTCACGCAAGTGGTGGAACGTATCGATGAGCTCTACAACCGCGACAATCCGAACGACATCACCGGTGTGCCAACCGGATTCATCGATCTGGATCGGATGACTTCTGGTCTGCAGCCTGGCGATCTGGTCATTGTCGCCGGTCGGCCGTCAATGGGCAAGACGGCGTTTTCGGTGAATATCGGTGAGCACGTTGCCGTCGATAGCGGCTTGCCAGTCGCGATTTTTTCGATGGAGATGGGTGGCGCGCAACTAGCCATGCGTATGCTGGGCTCGGTCGGTCGTTTGGATCAGCATCGTCTTCGCACAGGTCGCCTGAATGATGAAGATTGGCCGCGCCTGACGCATGCGATTCAGAAAATGAATGATGCGCAGATCTTCATCGATGAGACGCCTTCGCTCTCGTCGATCGAGCTGCGCGCGCGTTCGCGTCGCCTGGCTCGCCAGTGCGGCAAGCTGGGGCTCATCATTGTCGACTACCTTCAGCTGATGTCGGCGAACTCGCCCGGTGAGAACCGCGCGACCGAGATTTCCGAGATCTCCCGCAACTTGAAGGGCCTGGCCAAGGAACTGAATTGCCCGGTGATTGCACTCTCTCAGCTCAATCGTTCGCTGGAGCAGCGTCCCAACAAGCGCCCCGTGATGTCCGACCTTCGCGAATCCGGCGCGATCGAGCAGGATGCCGATCTGATCCTCTTTATCTATCGAGACGAGGTTTACAACCCTGATTCGCCGGAAAAGGGTATGGCCGAGATCATCATCGGAAAGCAGCGGAATGGCCCCATCGGAAGCGTGAGAATGACTTTCCTGGGGCACTACACCAAATTCGAGAACTACACAGGAAGCGCGCCCATCTATGGCGGCGGCGAGTAGGCGCGCACACGATATCTGTCAGCACTGACAAAGAGGAGGGATAATGTTCGGACGCCTGATGCCTACTGAAGGAAAATTCTTCGAATTCTTCATCCAGCACGGCGAATTGTGCGTCAAGGGCGGCAAGGAATTGGTCGCACTGATGACAAATTTCGACGATCTCGAGCACCGCGTGCACGCCATTGAGACGATAGAGAAGCAGGCAGACAAAGTGACACACGGTGCGCTGGAACTGCTGCACAAGACCTTCATTACGCCACTGGATCGTGAAGACATCCACCTTCTGATCACGCGCATGGACGACATTCTCGATTTGATGGAAGACGTGGCGCAGACGATTTCGCTGTACGACATCAAGGCGATCACGCCTGAAGCCAAGCGTCTGGCCGAGCTTTGCCAAGCTTGCTGCGAAAAAGTGCTGGCCAGCGTCTCGTTGCTGCACAACATGAACAATGCACGCGAAATACTGAGTATCTGCGCCGAGATCGACCGCCTCGAATCTGATGCCGATCATGTGATGCGCGCCGCGATGTCCAAGCTTTTCCGCGAAGAGCCCGACGTTCGCAACCTGATCAAGCTGAAGGCAATCTATGAAATCCTCGAAACCGTGACCGACCGTTGCGAGGACGTCGCCAATATTGTCGAAGGCATCATCGTCGAGAACGCCTGAGGCGAGACCCAACAACCTGACCGTCTCGTTTCATGCAAACACTCAATATCAGTATTTATGTGCTGGCCTTCCTGGTCGTGCTGGCGCTGGCATTCGACTTCATGAATGGCTTTCATGATGCAGCGAATGCGATCGCGACGGTAGTGTCGACCGGCGTGCTCAAGCCATCCTCGGCAGTAGCGCTGGCTGCCTTCTTCAATTTTCTGGCGATCGCCGTCTTCCAGTTGAAAGTGGCAACCACCGTAGGCAAGGGGACTATCGATCCCGCTGTGGTTGATCACTATGTGATTTTTGGCGCGCTGATCGGTGCCATTTCCTGGAATTTTCTGACTTGGTATTACGGCATTCCGTCTTCCTCATCGCACGCACTGATCGGCGGTCTGGTAGGCGCAGCCGTAGCCAAGGCGGGCACGAGTTCGCTGATTTCTGCCGGACTGATCAAGACCATCAGCTTCATCGTGTTGTCGCCCTTGCTGGGGCTTTTGCTCGGTTCGCTGATGATGCTTATCGTGTCATGGATGTTCGTTCGAAGCACGCCGCAGCGGGTGGATAAGTGGTTCCGCCGCATGCAGCTGGTGTCAGCGTCGATGTACAGCCTTGGGCATGGCGGAAATGACGCGCAAAAAACCATGGGTATCATCTGGATGTTGCTGATTGCAGCGGGTGTTACGACGGCCAGTGATCCGTTGCCGATGTGGGTGATCATCTCTTGTTACGTCGCGATCAGCCTTGGCACGTTGTTCGGCGGCTGGCGCATCGTCAAGACCATGGGCCAGAAAATTACCAAGCTCAAACCAGTGGGTGGTTTCTGCGCGGAGACGGGCGGTGCAATTACCTTGTTCCTTGCAACGGGGCTGGGTATTCCTGTATCGACGACTCACACCATCACGGGCGCCATCGTTGGTGTAGGCTCATCGCGCAAGATGTCTGCGGTGCGCTGGGGCGTGGCAGGCAATATCGTGTGGGCGTGGATCTTCACAATTCCTGCGTCGGCTTTCATGGCGGCCATCGCGTGGTGGCTCGGGCAGCAGTTTCTCTAAGTTGCGGCTACCAATCAAACCTCATACAAAGCCCGCCAGCGGCTAATGCCAGTCAGTTAGGGTTGGAGATTGTCACTGGCCATTAAAAATCCTCGCGACACTGGGTCCCGGCCTGCACCGGGACGACGATGTTGAGACCGACATCACCTCAAGCGTCATCCCGGCGCAGGCCGGGATCCAGCGTCTTTCGTTGTGTATCGGGGCGTTCGAGCCTAACTCACTGGCATCAGCCAGCAGCGGGTTTTTTATTTAGACCCGTCAGGCCGCGTCAAAGCACATCGCTGGCATGATCCGCCAGCCTTGAGCGCTCTCCGCGCGCCAGCGTCACATGCCCGCTGTGCGACCAGCCCTTGAAGCGATCGACAACATAGGTCAGCCCGCTCGAGCCTTCGGTCAGATAGGGCGTATCAATCTGCGCGATATTGCCGAGACAGACGATCTTCGTGCCGGGGCCTGCGCGTGTCACGAGAGTTTTCATCTGCTTGGGTGTCAGGTTCTGAGCCTCGTCGATGATCAGGTACTTGTTGACGAAAGTGCGGCCGCGCATGAAATTCATCGACTTGATCTTGATACGCGAGCGTATCAGTTCTTGTGTTGCCGCACGGCCCCATTCGCCGGCATCAGAGTCCGACTTGTTGAGCACTTCGAGGTTGTCGTCAAAGGCACCCATCCAGGGCGACATTTTTTCTTCCTCAGTACCGGGCAAGAAACCAATATCTTCACCCACAGGCACCGTGACGCGGGTGACGATGATCTCGTTGTAGTGCTTTGTCTCGAGTACCTGCGCGAGTCCCGCGGCCAGCGCCAGCAAGGTCTTGCCGGTACCGGCCTGGCCGAGCAGGGTGACGAAATCGCATTCCGGATCCATCAGCAGGTTCAGCGCGAAATTCTGTTCGCGGTTACGGGCGGTGATGCCCCACACATTGTTCTTGTTGTGGCCATAGTCGCGCAACGTGCGGATGACGGCAGTTTTTCCATTGATCTGCGTGACCTGCCCATAAAACGAGGGCTCGCCGTTCCTCGGCTCGAGGTAGACAAATTGATTCACCAGCATCGCGGGCACCATCGGTCCCGTGACACGGTAAAAGGTGCTCCCATTGCCCCTGGACTCTTGCCAGGATTCCATGCCTTTGCCATGACGGTTCCAAAAATCGTCGGGCAGCTGCAGGATGCCGGAGTACAGCAGATCGGTATCTTCCAGCACATGGTCGTTGAAATACTCTTCGGCGGGCAGGCCGAGCGCGCGTGCCTTGATGCGCATATTGATGTCCTTGGACACCAGCACCACCGGCCGCTCGGGATACTGCTCCTGAAGCGCACGCACGACGCCGAGAATCTGATTGTCCGCCTTGCCCTCGGGGAGTCCTTCGGGCAGCGTCCAACGTCCCAGCCGCGTCTGAAAATACAGCCGACCACCGGCGTCTGTGTTGCCCAGTTTGCTCAGCGCTATGCCATCGTCAATCGCTTGTTCTGATATGTCGGCCACCAATGCATCAAGCGAGCGCGATACCTGACGCGCGTTGCGAGCGACTTCGGACATGCCTTTTTTATGATTGTCCAGTTCTTCGAGGGTGATCATCGGAAGATAGACATCATGCTCGGCAAAGCGGAAAAGCGAGGTTGGGTCATGCATCAGTACATTGGTATCGAGCACAAAGAGCTTGGTCACGCCTTTTTTATCTGCCGTACGGCTGATATGCGATTTGACACTGGTGTCTGTGCGCGACTTGCGCTGTGCTGGCCTGGTCTGGGCTGGTGCGTCGGCTCGATTGCGAGCCTCGATGACATGGTGCTGGGCGACTGGAGTGCTGGGTACCAGTGCAATAGCGGGTTTGACGGGCTTGCCTTTTTCTGCCTTCGGATAATCTACTGGGGATAGCAATGCTGCGGGTTTGGACGGCATTTTTGGCAGGGGCATCAGGACCTCGGGCTGTGGAAATAAGGGATTTGATTCCGAAGGCGAACGAATTGCGGTGAGTGCTGCGCTGAGTAATGTGGAGAAAAAAACAGAAAAGGCTGTTTGAGCCAAAGGAGCAGATCCTTTTCCCGAAACAGCCTCGAATATAAA
>JBEDGK010000075.1:0-9525 GCA_041174665.1 Pseudomonadota bacterium | reverse complement strand
GGCTGTGTTGCTGGCCGCTGGGGAGGGCTCTCGTCTCGGCGGTATGCCGAAATGCTTGCTGCGTCTGCAGGGCGTACCCTTGATCAATCGTCATCTGGTTGCCCTGAGTGGCGGCGGGATTGATGAAGTGGTGGTGGTCACCGGCTACCATCATGCCGACATCGAGCCGGCAGTGGAAACCTTCCCCGTCACAGTCGTTCGAAATCCGCACCCGGAATCTGGTCAGCAATCCTCGGTTCGCTTGGGGCTGGAAGCCCTGGGATCGAAATTCGACGTCATTCTTGTGGCGCTGGCTGACCAACCCTTGCTTAGCAGCGCCGAATTCACCGAGATGATCTCTGCGTTCAAGCGGCGTCCCGACGGTTCGTCGATTGTTTACCCCGAGGTGAAAGGACGACGAGGCAACCCGGTTGTTTTCTCAGGCGAAGTCATTGCTGCACTGTTGGCAACACAACAACCGATCGGTTGCCGCAAATTCATGGATGATCACCCGGAGTTAGTTCACAAGTACGCCACCGACAATGATCGCTTCATCATTGATATCGATACGCCGGAGGATCTTGCGGCTTTTGAAAAAAGAACTGGCTGGACTTTGAGCATGCCACAGTTGGCAGAGAGCTGATGCAGGCGCTCTGGCCAGTACCGATGGATGTGAGATCTTGGCCTGAGGCCAAAGAGATCAATCCCGTTCTGGTTCGTGCGCTCAAGGCGATGCGTTCCATGGATCCAGCGGGAGTTTCAGGGAATTTTTATGCTAGCGCGGACGATCTGATTGTTCGCATGCAGCTTCCGGAGTTTGCCTCGCTGCTCAACTTCATCGCAGGTGCGGTGCAGCATGTGGCGAAGCAGTCGAACGTGAAATCGTGGCCGCACGGGAAACTGATGATGGACATGCAGTTTGTAGGATGCTGGTTTCAGATACAAAATGGTCAGGCATTTCATGACGTGCACACGCACGGCAATTGCTCATGGTCGGGTGTGTACTACGTGCAGATTGACCCGTCTGAGCAACGCCGTCAGCACACCTCTCTGGGTGAGTTGAACGGGGTGACTCGTTTCTACGGGCCTTATGCTCAGTTTCAGGCCGGGGCTTACATGGACATGGGAAACGCCTACCTCCAGAACCACAGCACCGATATCCAGCCAGAGGAAGGCATGCTTGCGATCTTTCCATCCTACTTGCCCCACAAGGCCATGCCATACGAGGGCGAAAAAGAGCGCATCGTTATTTCATTCAATGCGCAAATCAATGCTCGCTCTGGAAACCGAATTTATTCGTATTCGGGCGCCTAGGGAGACACTGAGCAAGCACACTCGCCATGGCGAGGACTGACAATTCCATGGTTCGATCTGGTCACTGAATTCAGTGCTGCCTATCGTCGCAATGCGATCGAACTGACCAACTCTCCCCGACTGCCGAAAATCATCATCGCAGCAATCAACGGTCTGAATAGCTCGATAGAGAAATACACTGTGCGCGTGAGGCTCTCAGCAGCCCAGAAAACTTTGCTAGTTTCTGGGATAATGTGGCGCGATTTCCTGACAAAAACCTGACAATGCGCTCCAGCCTCTTGCTCATATCTTTATTTATTATCTAAATTGAATCTTCATTACACTCCGCATTCATTCAGCTGGCGCGCAGCACAGTGGGCTGCCAAGTGCTTGCTCGGTCTTGGGCTGGTGCTGTCAATGTCCTCAACGAGGGCGGATAGCCCTGCGCCATCGTTCACGATCGAACAGTTGGTGTCCTTCGTGCTCGCCAACAGCCCGGCGCTGGAAGCAGGGCGCCGCTCGGTCGAGCTCGCGACGGCGGGCGTGACGACCGCGAGTGCGCTACCGAATCCGCGTTTCGAGCTTGATGGCGGCCGTACCAGTGCCAGCACCACGACTTCTGCGGGAAACCTGACCTCAGTGGGCGTCAGCCAGCTGATCGAGAATCCCGAGCTGAGGGGCGCGCGGATCAATTCTGCGCTCTATGCGGAGCAGACTAGTCTTCAGTCGCTCCGGCTCGTGCGCAATGAACTCGTCGCGCAGGTCAGGGTGCGGGCCTACGAATACCTGTTGCGCAAGGAGGAGGCGCTAGCGGCGGCCGATGCGCTCGCACTGCTCGAACAGATACGCGAAAGGGTGAAGTTGCGTGTCGAGACCGGCGAGGCAGGGCGATTCGAGCTGATCAAGTCGGATGCCGAGGTCGTCATTGCCCGTCAGCGCGAGCAGTCCGCTCGGCTACAGATCGCTCAGGCAGCCATTTCGATCAATCGGCTTGCGGCAGGGCGCTTGCCGGCCGGCTGGACACTTGCAGCTCAGCTCTCCGAGGGCGTGGAGGTGCCGCCACTGGATGCGCTGAAAGAAGCTGCAAGGCGCGAAAACCCCGAGCTGCGTGTGCTGGAATCCGATCTCGAGCGTAATCGATCCCGTATCGATGAAGCGATTGCCAGCCGCCTGCCTGGCGTGGAACTTCGTCTGCGTCAGGCACGAGAGCCTGATGTTCGCCACGACATCATCGGCATCAGCGTGCAGCTTCCCTTGCTCGATCAGAAGCGCGGACCGCGTGCCGAGGCCATCGCTGATCGCGAACGTACGCTCGCCCGTCTTGAGGGACGTCGCGCAGAGCTGATGCAACAACTTGAATTGTCAGCCACCTCCGTCGAGATCGCGCGAGTGCGTATCAAGGCGCTGTCCGAGGGCGCGATGCGCGATGCGGAATCGGCGCTCAGGGTGGCTGAGGCGGCTTATCGCTTCGGCGAACGCGGCATCCTCGAAGTACTCGATGCGCAGCGTGTGTTGCGCTCTGTTCGGCAGGAATTGCTGCTTGCCCGTTATCAGTTGCAGGCCTCGCTGATCGAGCTTGAGGCGCTGGCTGGCCGCTATGCCGATGCCCGTGAATAGGCCGTTGTTCTGGCCGGTCGATCCCAACTTATCCATCCCCTAGTGCTCATTTCATCATGACGAACCTGATTACACGCCGAGGTACCACCACGCTGGTGCTGATCCTTGCCATGCTCGCCGCCGGTTGCGGCAAATCCGGTACGGAGGCCGCGAAACAGCCTGCAAAAGCAGTGCCGCGCACCGATCCCATGGAAGTTCAGCTCACGCCCGAGATGGACAAGCATTTCCAGATCG
Organism: Pseudomonadota bacterium; assembly: GCA_041174665.1. Lineage (GTDB taxonomy): Bacteria > Pseudomonadota > Gammaproteobacteria > Burkholderiales > Burkholderiaceae_D > Pernthalerella. The sequence continues at coordinate 6,402 of JBEDGK010000075.1, read as the reverse complement.
AGCCGGCCGCCATGGCTCAGGTGTCGGTCAAACAAAAAGTCTCCGGCCGGATTGAGGCCAATGAGCAGCGAACTACGCGCATTGGTTCAGCCGTGACCGGACGAATCACTCAGGTGTTGGCGGAGGTCGGTGACCGCGTCCGGGCCGGTCAGCCACTGGCTCGGCTCTCGAGCCCAGAGCTGACCGCTGCGCAGCTGTCCTTCTTGCGCGCGCTGTCTGCCACCAAGCTCGCAGAGCGCTCGGTCGAACGCGCGCAACAGCTGGTCACTGCTGATGTGATCGGCAGCGCCGAGCTGCAGCGCCGCGAGGTCGAGCTGTCGGTGGCGCGCGCCGAGCTTCGCGCGGCCTCTGATCAGTTGCGCCTCATCGGACTGAACGACCAGATGATCCAGCGCCTTCAAGAAACGGGCGCGCTGACCTCCGAGGTCGCCATTACCGCATCGCGCACTGGCATCGTCGTGGAGCGTAAGGTCAGCCAGGGTCAGGTAGCGCAGCCCGGGGATCCGCTGTTCACGGTCGCCGATCTGTCCAACGTCTGGGTGGTTGGTGCCTTGCCGGAGCAGGATGCCAACTCGGTACAGCTGAACCAGCAGGTCGAGGTTGAAGTCCCGGCACTGGGTGCGCAGAAGCTCAAGGGACGCATCGTGTTCATCAGCGACACCGTGCAGCAAGACACTCGTACGGTGCCTATCCGAACTGCGGTGGAAAATCCGCGCTTTGAATTGAAACCTCAAATGCTCGCTACGCTGCATCTGAACGGCGCCTACGTGAAGCAGCTTGCCGTACCCTCTGCGGCCGTGGTTCGCGAGAATGACAAAGACTATGTGTTCGTCAGAGTGGGCGACCATCGCTATCGGCTGACCGAGGTGCAGCTGGATGCCGCCGCTGGCGAGCTCAGGCCGGTGCGCAAGGGGATCGATGAGGGTACCCCCATCGTGGTCGATGGCAGCTTTCATCTGAACAGCCAGCGCAAGCGCGCCGAACTGGAGTAATCCCATGATCAACGGCCTGATTCGCGAGGCGCTTGCCCAGCGCCTTGTCATGGTGGTGATCGCATTGGCGCTGGTGGGGTTTGGTATTCGTGCGACCACCAAGCTGTCGGTTGATGCCTTCCCGGATGTCACCAATATCCAGGTGCAAATCGCGACCGAGGCGCCGGGACGTTCGCCCGAGGAAGTCGAGCGCTTTGTCACGGTGCCACTGGAAATCGCGATGACGGGCTTGCCCGGGCTGACCGAGATGCGTTCTCTGAACCGGAGCGGACTCTCGATCATCACGTTGGTCTTCACCGACCAGACGGATGTCTACTTTGCCCGCCAGCTGGTGATGGAGCGGCTGATGGAGGCGCGGTCCCGCTTGCCGGAGGGGATAACACCTATTCTCGGGCCCGTATCCACGGGTCTGGGCGAGGTCTACCAGTACACCATCGAGCATCCGGACGACGGCAAGCGGGCGCTTTCCGAGGCCGAGCTGATGGAGCGTCGATCAGTACAGGACTGGGTGGTGCGTCCGATGCTGCGCTCTATCAGCGGTGTGGCCGAGATCAATTCTTACGGTGGCTTCGAGCGCCAGTATCAAGTGCTCGTGAATCCCGATCGCCTGCGTCATTACCATATGTCGATGGAAGAGGTGCGGGCCGCAATTTCCGCGAACAATGCCAACTCGGGCGGCGGTATTCTGCCGCAAGGGGCGGAGCAGTATCTGGTGCGCGGTGTCGGTCTGACCCGTACCCTGGAAGATATCGGCAACATCATTCTCAAGGAAGAACGCGGCATACCGGTGTATGTACGCGACGTCGCGCAGGTGAAAATCGGGCCAGCGGTCAGGCAGGGCGCGCTGGTCAAGAACGGTGACACGGAGTCCACCGGCGGCATCGTGATGATGCTGCGCGGGGGTAACGCCAAAGAGATTGTCACGCGCATCAAGCAGCGCGTGGACGAGATCAACGCCAAGGGAATGCTTCCCGGCGGGCTGCAGATCGTGCCATTTTATGATCGTACCGAACTGGTCGACGCATCACTCTGGATGGTCGGGAAGGTGCTGATCGAGGGGGTGATCCTGGTCATCATCGTCCTGTTCATTTTCCTTGGCGATCTGCGCTCGAGCCTGGTGGTCATCGCCACGCTGGTGATCACGCCGCTGGTCACGTTCATGATCATGAACCGGATTGGCTTGTCCGCCAACCTGATGTCACTGGGAGGGCTGGCCATTGCCATTGGGTTGATGGTGGATGGCACGGTGGTGGTGGTAGAGAATGTCTTCCACAAGCTCGGGCATGCCAAACCTGAAGAGCGGGTCAAGGTCGTGCTCGAGGCCACGCTGGATGTGGCCAAGCCGACGATTTATGGCATCTCGATCATCATCCTGGTTTTCCTGCCGCTGATGACACTCACTGGCATGGAAGGCAAGATGTTCTCGCCGCTGGCGCTGACGATCGCGATTGCGCTGGCGGTGTCGCTGGCGGTGTCGCTGCTGCTGTCGCCGGCGCTGTGCGCCTACATCCTGAAGGGTGGCGCCGATCATGACACCCGGCCGATTGCCCTGATGAAGCATGTCTACGAGAAGCTGCTCGGCATGGCCATGGCGAATCAAAAGCTCACTGTCTTGTTGGCGGTGTTGCTGCTGCTGAGTTCTTTCATGCTGGTGCCCTTCTTGGGAAAGAGCTTCATTCCCATCATGAAGGAAGGCTCGATTACTCCGACCATTATTCGCATGCCTAGCATTTCGCTCGATGAGGCAGTTAAAATCGATATTGAGGCCATGAAGCGGGTCGCGAAGATTGAGGGCGTCCGCACGGCAGTTTCTGTGCTTGGCCGCGGAGAGTCTCCCGCCGACCCCTCTGGGCCTAACGAGTCCAACCCTGTCGTTTCGATTAATCCCGAGGCCGGTCGCTCGCAAGCCGAAATCGAGGAGGACATCCGCCATGCGCTGGCAGACATGCCGGGTGTGCAAATCGTCATGAATCAGCCCATCGCGCAGCGCGTGGATGAGATGCTCACAGGCGTACGATCGCAGCTGGCGATCAAGATCTTTGGCGACGACCTGGCCGAGCTCAAGCGCTTGGCAGAGCAGGTCGCCATGATCGTCAAGGAAGTGCCCGGTGCGAGGGACATTCGGGTTGATCGTCTGTCGGGCCAGCAAACGCTGACCATTGACATCGACCGTCGTGCAATCGCCCGATACGGTATCAACGTGGCCGATATCCACACCATCATCGAGACCGCGATCGGTGGTAGCGAAATCAGTCAGTTGTACGAAGGTGAGCGGCGATACGCGATTCTGCTTCGTTATCCTGAAAGTTATCGTAATTCGGTCGATGTCATTCGCGAGACGATGCTGCGCACGGTGGACAATGCGCTGATTCCTTTGGAAAGCGTCGCGAAGATCTCTCTGGTCGACAGCCCGCCCATGGTCAATCGCGAGACTGGCAAGCGCCGGGTGGTGGTGGGTGCCAACGTGACCGGACGGGATCTCGGCGGCTTTGTGGCCGAGGTGCAGCAAAGGGTGGATGCCAAGGTGAAGCTGCCCGAGGGTTATTACTTTTCGTGGGGCGGGCAGTTCGAGAACATGCAGCGTGCGATGAGCACGCTCATGGTGATCGTTCCGCTGACGGTGGTTGCGATCTACTTCCTGCTGTTCCTGATGTTCAATTCGGTGAGGCTCGCCGGGCTGATCATCACGGTGCTGCCCTTTGCGTCGATCGGTGGTGTGTTTGGTCTGGCGTTGACCGGCGAATACCTTTCGGTTCCCGCGTCCGTAGGTTTTATCGCCTTATGGGGTATCGCGGTGCTCAATGGCGTGGTGCTGATTACCTATGTGCGACGCCTGCGCGAAGAGGGCATGGCGCTTGATCTGGCCTTGCGCGAGGGATGCAAGCAACGCTTCCGTCCTGTGATGATGACAGCGACGGTCGCTTTGCTGGGCTTGGTGCCTTTCTTGTTTGCGTCTGGCCCCGGTTCCGAAGTGCAGCGCCCGCTGGCGGTGGTAGTGATCGGCGGGCTGATCACCTCGACCTTGCTGACACTGGTGGTGTTGCCGGTGCTTTATCGCTGGTTCGAGCCGCCTATCGTGCCCGCTGAGGGTCAGCCGTAGGCCGTTGTCGCCGATGGCAAGTGACTTAACGCCTCGATACTGGCATGAGGAAGATGCCGGCGGCAGAGCGCTGGGTGGGTGTTGACCTCACAAATACATAGCCCGTGACTGGCGAGGTCACGCGCATCTCACTGTTCTCCTCCCGCTCGGGGGGAGAATCACACAGGGGCTTCAGGCAGATGCTTTATCAGCCGGTATAGGCCTTCAGCAAGTAGCTCACCATTTCCCTATTCATCAAGTTCCCCTGCGCGACCATGGCGGCTGCGGAGGATTGCTGAATCTGCGCCGCTGCCAGGTTCGTGGCTTCGGCGGCCATGTCGGCGTTCATGATGTTGCCGAATTCCTTTGATTTGTTTTGAATGTTCGAGCTGGCTAGTTCGTTGGTAAAGCTCAGCGCGTTTTCATAGGCGCCGACGCTGGTGAGATAGCCAGTAGTCGTGCTGATAGCCGTGTCGATGGTGGAGATTGCTGCTGAGGCGTTTGCGGTTGAGGTGCTCAGGTCAACAGTCCCGATACCAAGACTCGTCGTGCTCATATTAAAAAACGTCAGTGTCTTGGTTTCGTTCGCATTGATGCCGGTCTGCACATCTACGCTGGCGGTGGTTCCATCGAGCACCGATGAGCCGTTGTAGGTTGTACGACTGACGATATTGGTAATGTCAGTCAGATAGCTCGAAAACGTGGTTTGGTAGGTGGCACGGGTGGTCGCATTGTTTTCCCCCGCGGCGGACACTGCCAGCTCGCGCATCTTGACGAGGATTTCAGATACTTGTCCGATCGAATCGTCCACAGACTGCAGAAGCGAGATACCGGAGTTGATGTTATCCACTGCCTTGGTAAACGAACCAATCTCGGCTTTCAGCTTCACTGCCTTTGCGTAGCCCGCCGGATCGTCCTTCGCGCTGTTGATTCTCTGCGTCGTGCTGATCCGCTCATTGGCTTGCGCGGCGGCGCTGTTGGCTCGGTTGAGCGCATAGGTCGCTGAGATGGAAGTAGAAAAGTCGGTGACGTTCATTAGGGGCTCCCGGTTGGCCGAGGCGCACACGGGCGCCTGACGAAGTTACATCGGGAGCATAAATGGATAAAAACGTAATTTGAAAAACTTTAGGCTTTTTTGCATTTTTTGCGCTTGTTTACACTCTTTGCAGTTGTTAAGGCTAAAGTTTTTTGGTCTCGATGTTTTGTTTCAGGTTTGTTCTGCTGTGGAGGTGGATTAAGTTACTGTCTTTACACTGATTTTTGATATTCAATCTCGAAAATGGCTGAGTACAACGTTACTCTTCAGGCTGGAGGCGCTGTCCGCGTGTGAAGCACGCTGGCCTGACCAAAGAGTTACGACTCGTTGCTCAACTCAGGCGCGCCGATCTCGGATTGAAAAGCGATGTCTATATTTCCAGACTACTACACAACCTCTGACATCTCGGCATTGCCGACGACGTACTTTCCTGCGTTGTCGACGTCCCAGGTTGCGACTATTACATCCTATGAAATCCAGGCACTGACGTCTAACCAGCTTCAGTCACTGACCACCAATCAGTGGGTGGTCTTTGGTACGGAACAACTCATTGGGTTAACGAGTGCTCAGTGGTCGGGCATCGCCACCGATGATCTTCAGGCGCTCACCTCAGCCCAGATTACGCTGGGCGTCGCCGCTGACATTACCGGATTCACCTCGTCGCAGCTGGCGGCGCTGACTGCCTCGCAAGCATCGGTGCTGACTACCCAACAAGCCGCACTACTCAGCACACTGCAACTGTCGGGCATTGAAGCCGCCGATGCGAGCAGTCTGTCGACGCAATTCCTGTCCGCACTGTCCACCGCGCAGGTCTCGGGTCTGACCACGGCATCATTCGCCGCACTCACCACCGCGCAGCTGGTCAGCGGGATCGGTACGGATATCTCCGGGGTAGGTAGCGCACAGATCGTGGCGCTGACCACCGCACAAGCCGGCGCCTTGACTTCAGCTCAGCTGCCGGGTCTTGGTACGAGCCAGTTTGCGGCCTTCGAGGCTGCCGACGCGCGCCAGCTGGGCACGTCCGCGTTGCTGGCCTTGAGCGCGACCCAGATAGGCGCGTTCAGTAGCGCGGCGGTCGCGGCGCTCTCGACCGAGCAGGTGGTGTTCGGATTGGCATCGGATATTTCTGGTCTGGGCACGGCGCAGGTGAGTGCGATGGGCACCGCGCAGGTGGCTGCGCTGACGACGGATCAGATTGCGGCTAGCCTGGGCGGCAGCGCAGGACTGAATGCTGAACAAATAGTCGCGCTCACTACAGCGCAGGCCGCGGTCATGACCTCAGCACAGGTGTCAGC
>JBEDGK010000074.1:0-4765 GCA_041174665.1 Pseudomonadota bacterium | reverse complement strand
ATTTACCTATGTGCCGGCGCAGGCGACCTGGCAGACGAAACCAGATGCCGCCTATCTGCATCTGTGCAGCAACGAAACCATTGGCGGTGTCGAGTATCACTGGGTACCGGAGATCGGCGATGTGCCCCTAGTCGCTGACATGTCATCGAACATTCTTTCTTGTGAAATTGAAGTATCGAAATTTGCGGTGATTTATGGTGGTGCGCAAAAGAATATCGGTCCGGCCGGCCTGACCTTTGCGATTGTGCGCGAAGATTTGCTCGATCGTGCGCTGCCGATCACGCCATCAGTCTTCCACTGGAAAGAGCAGGCTGCACATGACTCCATGGTCAACACACCGCCGACCTACAGCATCTATATCGCCGGACTGGTTTTCGAGTGGTTGCTTGACAATGGCGGCTTGCCAGCCATGGAGAAGACCAATGCACAAAAAGCCGCGCTGCTGTATGACTATCTGGATTCCACCACCTTTTACACCAGTCCGGTGAGTAAAGATGCCCGATCGCGAATGAATATTCCGTTTCATCTGCATGACGAAAGGCTGAATGAACGTTTTCTGAGCCAAGCCTCTGAGCGCGGCCTGCTGCAGCTGAAAGGTCATCGCAGCGTGGGCGGCATGCGTGCATCTATTTATAACGCGATGCCTCTTGAGGGTGTACGCGCATTGGTCGATTTCTTACGCGAGTTCGAAAAAGCCCACGGCTGAATCCTGTCGCTGGCGCGCGGCGCTTCTCGGGGATTTTATTCGGGCGCTCCCAGTCCAAATGACAGTTGGCTAGCGACACGTCGTCGCCGGTCACTTGTCGATAGGGAGCACCCATGCAAAGCAGCTCGCCGCAACAGCCTGCGACTCATCCAGAAACACAAGAACCCACCCTGCCTGATCGTCAGCGGCGGGAAGTTTTGCAGTCACTTGCACACGCAGGGCGGCGGTCTGTGGCCGAGCTGACGGAGATGTCGGAGGCAGAGCGATGTAAATGGCTGTTCTGGAACTTGCATGAAAATCTGGATGAGCTTCGGCTGATGGAGCCGATCTTGTCGGCGAGAGTGACGGGTGCTCAGTTCACGGTAGTCGATGGCTCTCGGCTGCTGGGCAATAGCGATATAGAAAAGCGGCTCGATCTGTCTTGTCGATGGTCGCTGGCTTTATCTTATCCAGGATACGATGACGAGATCCTTCATGCGGTGGGGGATGGCTGGATTAATCTGGTGATTGCTCATCAGGCGCCGGCTTATCTGACCTTGCACGAGGGCCAAAAGGCGTATCTTGATACTGATCACTCCACTTACCCGAATCAGATTTATCTTGACGGGTGGATCACGCCCGGGGTCTGGCAGGAAATCGGGCCGTATATGTCGAACCCGAACCCAACCTGCCGTACCGATGTCGTCTTGATGGATAACGTACTATTCCCTGTCAAAAAAGCTTTCGATTTCGTGCAGGGGCCACCCGCATCGATTGGTGTGGTGACCATGGAATTTCGTGCGTTCTCGCATCCGATAGAACGAAGGAGTATCCGCCGCACACAGACTGGACCACGTTCATGAATTGCTACCGAGGAGATCATCATGCACCGTGACCCTCTGCCTCTGCCGGAAGACGAGCCTTTTCAAGGAGATATTCCGCACCCGGTACCACAGGATGAGCCAGTGCCAGATCCAAACCCTGAGATGCCGGTTGTCTGTTGCCTTGGAAGATAAGGCTTGTAGGAACTATCCGAAAAGTTACGGAGCCTTTCAGCTCCGGTGAAGGTATTTCAATTCTGAATATAATGATCGGCGGACGAGGGAGCGCCGTGTTGCTATTTATTTTTTTAAGGACGCTGCGCTCTATCTGATCGTTGCTGGAGCACAGGTACCATGAGGTGCTTATGTTGTGGACTCCACGATGTGTTGTACTCGTTTCAGATACCAGACCAGCGCAGTCCCCACCAAAGCCAGACTCAGGCTGTTCCCCAGCCAGAAGCCTGCCGCGCCTGTCAGCCATGCCGGGCTCATGCCCAGCACATCGAAGCCGATCATATAGCCGCCGCCCAGACCAATGCCCCATAGCGCAACGGCATACATCAGCGTGGGAATGAAGGCGACTTTGTAGGCGCGCAGAACGTAGGCTGTGCCTACTTGCACCGAATCGAATACCTGATAGAAGGCAATAAAAAAGAACAAGGGCATTGCGGCGGTGGCTACGCCGACATCAGGCGTGTACAGTCCGATGATCTGCTCGCGAGATAACCAGACAATAATACCTATGCTCACCGAGAGGAGTACGCCGAGTCGCACACCGGCATTGCCTGTGTGGCGTGCGTCGGTCAGTCTTCCTGATCCGATTTCCTGCGCGACGAGTGTACAAGTCGCATTGGCAATCGACAACGGCAACATATAGAGCACAGTGCCGAAATTGGCAGTGATCTGATGCGCCGCCAGCGTATGGTTGCCCAGCCGCGCGATAAACAGCGCCATGAAGGTGAACGCAGTCACCTCGATCAGGAACGATAAACCCATGGGTAAGCCCAGCTTCAGCAGGGCTTTGATCGCCTTCACATCGGGCCTGCCCAGACCTTTGCCGAACAATGAAAACTGCGTATAGAAAGACTGTTGTCGCAATATCAGCCAGCCTGCCAGCAAGACCAGCCACGCGCTGATGGCTGTCGCGATCGCACAACCGGGAGCGCCGAATGCAGGCAGTCCGAGTCCGCCAAAAATGAACAAGGCATTCAGAGGAATCTTCAGCAGCAGACCGCTCAGCTGCAGCAGCATCACCATTCTTGGCCTTGAGATCGCGGTATTCAGCGAGGCATACACACGAAATCCCAGCGTCGCTGGTAGCGCCACTGCCAGCAACTGCAGGTACATCAGGACTTTGTCGTTCAGTTCTGTCGATACCTGTGCAATATTGAGTAGGGGTTCGGGGAAGCACAGTGCGAGCGCACCGATCAGTGTCAGTGAGAGCGCCAGCCAGACACCTTGACGAACTTCTTCACCAATCGCACCAAATTTTTTTGCGCCATACAGTTGCGCAATGATCGGCGACAGCGCCTGCATCACACCAGACAGGCCGACGAAGATGCTCACATAGACCGAAGCACCCAGTCCCAGAGCGGCCAGATCAATCGCGGAATAGCGCGCGGTCATCATGGTGTCGATGACACCATTGGATATCACTGCAAGCTGGCCAATAAAAATGGGCAAGGCTAGCGTTGCCACGCGTGCTGTCAGCGAAGATGACGCTGACACGGTGCCCATGGCGCTCATCGTGAGTTGCGCTGATACAGACGATAGAACTCGTGACGATCAGCCGGGCGGCGCCCCTGCCACAGCAGCGTGAGATCGCCCTCGATTTTTTTCATCTGCGCGCCACGCTTGCGCAGGCCGTCATCCTGCACCAGCAGCAGATCGCAGCGCGCATCGCCGGGACGAGAGAATCGCAGCTCGCCCAGATAGGCGAACGACGCGCGCTGCGCCGAGCCAAGATCATTTGTGTCAACGCAGCGGTAGTCGGCGGGTAGGTGCTGGCGCATTTCGCCAGCGACGCTGGCATAGCTTTGCGCGTAATTCAGCCAGGGTAGCCACAGCGTCATCAGCAGCAGCCAGCACAGCACCAGACCGCCAGTGGACAGCACCACCGCGCGCCATAACACCGAGGGCCGACGACCCAGCCGCCAGCGCAGCAGCAGGAGCCACCCGACAGACGTGGCCAGCGCGATGACCAGCGCGAACACATTGAACTCCGGCTGAAATCCGGGCGCGAGCTTGAACACGTTACCGGCAAGTTTGGGTGGCCAACCGGTTTGCTTCGCGATCCATCCCAGCCAGATGAATCCGGCGATCGCCGACAAGGTCATCACGGAGAACCAGTCGATGGCATTGATCGCGCCGCGTTTGAGTGTTGGCAGACCGAAGGTCGCGAGTACGGCCAGCGGTGGCAGCAGCGCCAGCAGTTCGTGGTCTTTCGGGGAGTTGGCAAGCAGGCTCAGCAGTATGAGCGCCAGAATGCCGGACACGGTGAGCGTCACATGCAGCGTCGCTTGCGCGCGCCATGCCCACACGGCCCAGGCGGCGATCGGCCATGCCGGCCAGCTGTACCAGACCAGTGTCTTGGCGAGGAAGCTCACATTGGACAGTCGTGGCACAGAAAGCAGCTTAAGGTTTGCCGCCAGCCAGGCGTCTGCCACTTCCGATCCGGGTAACAGCACTCGTAAAGCCAATAGCCACAGCAGCGGCATCACCAGGGTGACTGGCGTTGTGATGATGAGCAAGCCACGCAGCGATTCGCGATATCGGATCATGGCGAGTACAAGCATCGCGACGAACAGTGCGAGTGGCACGGTCCAGCCACGCGCAAGCACCAGCATCCCCAGCGATAGGCCAAGTCCTGCGGCGGCGCGCGCATTGGGTCGGTCGAACAAGCAGGCCGCTGTGTAGAAGGTCACCGCCACGAGCGACACATGCAGCGCGGGTGTCGCGGTCTCGTGGCTGCGCAGCAGCAGCCCGAGGCAGGCGAGATAAATCAGCAGCGCACCGTCGGCGAGTGTGCGACCGTAATCGATCGCCGCAGGTTGTCCGCCGAACGCGAGTTTCAGCGGCTGTGCCTCGTTGCGGCGCCCGAGCACAAACGCAGTGCGCCAGACAGCGGCGGCACCGAGCGCAAAAAATACCAGCGTGGAGATTCGTGCAGCGACCGCATCGGTAAGCAGCCAACCGAACAGCTTGATGAGTATCGCTCCGATCCAGAAGGCCAGTGGCGCTTCGTTTGGCATCGCAAGGC
>JBEDGK010000073.1:0-8206 GCA_041174665.1 Pseudomonadota bacterium | reverse complement strand
GCGATACGCATGGTCAAGCTCTACCGACCTCAAATTTGAACGCACATCTGCAAGGTAATTGAAGCCTTGGTCGTGAGGATGTTGCAGCTTAACGTCAACTGCCCTGATCAGACACGGCGGACTACCCAAGACTGATAATCACGGCCAGCGATCTGGGCGGGCCAAGATCATTCATCGCGCATGATCAGCCGCCTTGAGTGTCACCACCGATCCATCATTCCCATGACCGTACCCGCACCCGCCGGCTCAGCCGCGAATTCCTCCGGGCTGCCGCGCATGTTGCTGCAGGCACAGCTGCTGAACGTACAGCAGCTGGAATCTGCTCAGCGCAGCAGCGCGGAAGAAAAGCTGCCCTTCATCGAGACATTGATACGTGGCGGCGCGATCGGGGCCGATGCGCTCGCGCATTTCTGCTCCACCACCTTTGGCTATCCCCTGCTGGACCTGTCGGCGGTCAATCCGGACGCACTACCGCAGAAAATGATCGATCCACGCCTGATGAGCAGTCATGGCGTGATCGTGCTGTCGCGACGCGGTGGCAAGCTGTCGCTGGGGATGGCTGATCCCAGCCAGCAGAGGGCGATCGAGCAGGTGAAGTTCCAGACCGGGCTGGCAGTGGAACCGGTGGTCGTCGCCTATCCGCAGCTGATCGACATGATAGGCCGGCTCTCACAGAGCGCAGAGCAAAATCTCGCTGAGCTGATCGGCGATGATCTCGACAGCGTGTCGTTTGCGGAAGATACCGAGCCCTCCGCCGACAACGAGGCCGGCGCGAGCGACATTGATGATGCACCAGTCGTGCGTTTTCTGCAGAAAATTCTGACCGATGCAATCAATATGAGCGCCTCGGACCTGCATTTCGAACCATTCGAAAAATTTTATCGCATACGTTTTCGGGTCGATGGCGAGTTGCGCGAGATTGCGCGGCCACCGCTGGCCATTAAGGAAAAGCTCGCCTCGCGCATCAAGGTGATCTCGCGGCTGGACATTTCCGAGAAGCGAGTGCCACAAGATGGGCGAATGAAACTGCAGGTCTCTGCGACACGTAGCATTGATTTTCGCGTATCGACGCTGCCCACGCTGTTCGGTGAAAAAATCGTGATGCGCATTCTCGATGGCAGTCAGGCTCAGCTGGGCATCGATGCGCTGGGCTATGAGCCCGATCAGAAAGCCTTGCTGCTCGATGCTATCCACCGACCTTACGGAATGGTATTGGTCACTGGCCCCACAGGCTCGGGCAAAACAGTATCGCTGTACACCTGCCTGAATTTGCTTAATCAGCCAGGCACCAATATCGCCACCGCAGAAGATCCGGCAGAGATCAACTTACCCGGCATCAATCAGGTGAACATCAACGAACGCGCCGGGCTGACGTTTCCAGTCGCACTGCGCGCCTTCCTTCGTCAAGATCCGGACATCATCATGGTCGGCGAGATTCGTGATCTGGAGACCGCCGATATCGCGATCAAGGCAGCGCAGACCGGTCACATGGTGTTCTCCACTCTGCATACGAATGACGCGCCGTCGACGCTGACGCGGCTCTTGAACATGGGCGTAGCCGCGTTCAACATTGGTGCCGCCGTCAATTTGATCACGGCACAGCGACTTGCGCGTCGGCTGTGTAGTTGCAAGCAATCCGTGGCGCTACCAGAAAAAATCCTGCTCGACGCGGGATTCGATGAATCGCACCTTGATGGCACACCGCTGTATGGCCCCGCAGGCTGCGAGCGCTGCAGCGGCAGTGGCTACAAAGGAAGGGTCGGTATCTATCAGGTGATGCCCGTGTCCGAAGCTATCGAAAGCATCATTCTCGCGCATGGCACTGCGCTGGAGATCGAGGCGCAGGCGCGGCGCGAGGGTGTCAGGACATTGCGCGAATCCGGTTTGCTGAAAGTGAGGCATGGACTGACATCACTGGAAGAAATCCTCAGTTGCACCAACCAATAAGCAGGACTCACCCGCAGCACCGTTCCAAAGGCAGTCCGCGCCAGCTTCATCGTGCGGCCCCGTTCATGATTCGTCAGGAGAAATCGCATGGCATCTGTCGGTCAGCCCCGTCCGGGCAATAGCAGCGACACAATTTATCTCTGGGAAGGCAAGGACAAGAGCGGACGGTTGGTACAGGGTGAAATGCGTGCCAGCGTGCAGGCGCGCGTGGATGCGGCGCTGCGCCGGCAAGGCCTGACTGAGGTTCGAGTGAAGAAAAAACCGCGCGAGCGTCGGCGCAAGATTCATGAGAAGGATATCTGTGTGTTCACGCGGCAGCTGTCGACGATGCTCAAAGCCGGTGTGCCGCTACTGCAGTCTTTCGATATTGTCGCGCGCGGCCATGCAAACCCATCGGTCACCCGGCTGTTACTCGATATCCGCGCCGATGTGGAAACCGGCAGTAGTCTGTCGCAGGCCTTTCGCCGCTATCCGATGTACTTCGATGCATTGTTCTGCAACCTGGTGGCGGCCGGTGAACAGGGCGGCATTCTTGAACAACTGCTCGCGCGACTGGCCACCTACAAAGAAAAAACCCTGGCGATCAAAGGCAAGGTACGATCGGCGATGTTCTACCCGGCAGCGGTAATGGGTGTGGCCTGCATTGTCACGGCGGTGATCATGGTGTGGGTCGTGCCTGCCTTCAAAGAGGTGTTCGAGAGTTTTGGCGCCGAGCTGCCGCTGCCGACGCAACTGGTGATCGCGTTGTCGGATCGTTTTGTCAAATACGGGTTTCTGATGCTGATTGCGCTGGTGGCGGTCTCGGCGCTGAGTTATCGAGCTTGGCGGCGCTCGCCTTCGCTGCAAATCGCCACCGACAAGCTGGCACTGCGTCTGCCGCTGTTCGGCGACGTGATTCGCAAAGCAGTGATTGCCCGCTGGACCAGTACCTTGTCAACCATGTTCGCCGCTGGCGTGCCCTTGGTAGAATCGCTGGACTCTGTTGGCGGCGCTTCGGGAAATGCGGTGTACGCTGAGGCTACCCGCCGTATCGCTGCCGCAGTACGCACTGGCACCAGCCTGAACGTCGCGATGCAATCTACCAATGTGTTTCCGTCCATGGTCACGCAAATGGTCGCGATCGGCGAAGAATCCGGTGCGCTCGAGTCCATGCTGCGCAAAGTCGCAGAAGCCTACGAGGAAGAAGTCGACACCGCCGTCGCGTCATTGTCTTCTCTGATGGAACCGGTCATCATGGTCGTGCTGGGCGCGCTGATCGGCGGTCTGGTGATCGCGATGTATCTGCCCATCTTCAAGCTCGGTTCGGTTGTCTGACCCGAGTCCGCGCTGAGCTGCACTAAACCGCACTGATAACCTGTACCAATGCTGGAATCTACCGATACCCTGTTGACTGCCTTGCTGACGGCCCCACCGGAAAGTGTAAGCGCGGCGCTGTTCTGGATGCTGCCGGGACTGATCGTGGGCAGCTTCCTGAACGTCGCGATCTACCGGTTTCCGATCATGATGCAGCGCGAATCTGACAATTACCTCGCGATGGAAAATGACGACCAGCCGCCACACACGGATCGCTACAACCTGGTACTACCCGGCTCCGCCTGCACAGCCTGCGGTCATGCGCTGTCTGTGGCGGACAATGTACCGATCATCAGTTATGTCTGGCTCAAGGGCCGCTGCCGGTATTGTCATGCACCTATCTCGGCACGCTATCCGGCAGTCGAGTTGCTTACCGCCGTCTTGTCAGGCCTGGTGATCTGGCATCTGGGCAGCTCGTTCGCTGGTCTGTCGGCGCTGCTGCTGCTATGGATGCTGATCGCCATGACTTTCATCGACATCGACACGCAGCTGCTGCCTGATGAGCTGACGCTACCGTTGATGTGGCTGGGTCTGCTGGTGAACCTCGACGGCACCTTCGTACCCTTGCGCGATGCCGTGATCGGCGCAGCACTCGGCTATCTGTCGCTATGGACGGTGTACTGGCTCTTCAAGCTCGTGACGGGCCGGGATGGCATTGGTTATGGTGACTTTAAACTGCTGGCCGCGCTGGGCGCTTGGCTGGGCTGGATGATGCTGCCGGTGGTCGTGCTGCTGTCTTCCGCCGTGGGCGCTATCGTCGGACTGTCACTGATCGTATTTCGCGGGCACCATCGTGATCGTCCGATTCCTTTCGGGCCCTTTCTCGCAGCCGCCGGGCTGATCGCACTGTTGTTCGGACAGCCCTTGCTTCGCACCTGGCTAGGCAGTTGAAATCCGCTCGGCAAGTGACCGCGTCTGAGGGACAATCGTCAACATGACAGAGAAAGCTTTCAACCGATTTTCCGTAGGTCTGACAGGCGGTATAGGCAGCGGGAAATCCGCAGTCGCCGACCTGCTCGCCAAGCGGGGCGCCGCCATTATCGACACTGACCAGATCGCGCACGCGCTGACCGCCCCCGGCGGTGCGGCCATGCCGTCTATCGCCGAGCAATTCGGTAATAATTTTTTGACATCAGACGGTGCGCTGGACCGCGCCGCGATGCGCGAGCGCGTTTTCTCGGATGCTGCCGCCAAACGGCAGCTGGAAGCCATTCTCCATCCGCTGATCAGGCAGCAAACCCGGGTGGAAGCGGAGCGTGTGTCCGGCAGTTACCTGGTGTTTGTGGTGCCGCTGCTGGTGGAATCGGGCCGCTGGAAGGACACCGTGGACCGCGTGCTGGTGGTGGACTGCAGCGAAGCGCTGCAGATTGAGCGAGTCATGCGCCGAAGCCGGTTATCGGCTGAGCAAGTCCGAGCCATCATGGCGACTCAAGCCAGCCGCGAAGCCCGACTGGCTGTCGCTGACGATGTGATCGTCAATGATCGAGCGCTGGAAACACTTGAACAGTCGGTCGCTGCACTGCATCAGCGCTACCTCGCGCTGGCCGCCACCTCGACTAGCGTCCCTGAGTGCAAACCCAAGGTCTTTTAGAGGCAAGAAGTTTGTAATTTCCGACTGCTTCGGTCAGAATCACGGTATCAATTTTTGGCCAACTCGCGAGGACTGCCGCCTTGACCGCTTACGAATACCCTTTCAATGAGCGTATTCGCACTCTGCTGCGGCTTGAAGACCTGTACGAAAAGTACCGGTTCTTCGTCGCGCAGGATCATCATTTGCAACATCACGTGGCACTTGCCACGATTTACGAGATGCTTGAAGTCGCGGGCCGCGCTGACTTGAAGTCTGATCTGTTGCAAGAATTGGAACGACAAAAGCAAACACTGGTCGGCTTCAAATCCAACCCCAATGTCGAAAGCGCTCGTCTCAATGAGGTGCTCGCCGACATCGAGAGCACCAGCGCCGCACTGATCAGCGTCCAAGGCAAGACCGGGCAGCACATACGCGACAATGAATGGCTGATGAGCATACGGGGTCGCACCATCATTCCGGGGGGTGCCTGCGAGTTCGATCTGCCGTCCTATCATGCGTGGCAGCAGCAATCATCCAGCCAGCGCCGCGCTGATATCAGCGGTTGGTTCGCGCCGCTGGAACCCCTGTTTTCGGCGATCACCATCATCTTGCGCTTGCTGCGCGAGTCTGGCCGCGCATCACATATCGTGGCGACTGCCGGCAGTTTCCAGCAAATGCTGCAAGGACGCACCTATCAATTGCTGCGCGTCAGCCTGGATCCTCAGTTGGCAGCCATACCGGAAATCTCTGCCAACAAATATGTACTGTGGATACGCTTCACCACTCAGGGCGGCGACAACAAACCCAAGGCCTACGAAGGCGATGTGCCCTTCGATCTGACACTCTGCAATTTCTGATTCTTCATCATGGTGACGGTCGTCGATTGTCCGACCTGCGGAAACAAGGTCGAATGGGCTGAGGTCAATAAATTTCGTCCCTTCTGCAGCGAGCGCTGCAAGCAGATCGACCTGGGTGCGTGGGCTGAAGAGAAATACGTGATCCCGGGCTCGACCCCGGTCAGTGATCAAGATCCTGACGTCCCCCATTGACCCCTGCCGATCTTCTTTCGGCGAGTGCCTGCAGCAGCGGTATCGTTGCCGGCAAGATCGGCGTCACCTCGAAACTTCCCTGCCAGGCCAGCTGCTGACCTTCGAGCCCTCGCGGCTCGCCCTGCCACTCGCGACTGATATAAAAATGCAGGCGCACATGCGCATGAGGGTATACATGCTCGACGCCGCACCAGGGCTCGGCTGACAGAATACGCACACCAATCTCTTCGGCAAACTCGCGCTTGAGGGCGTCGATCACACTCTCGCCCGCCTCGACTTTCCCGCCGGGGAATTCCCAGTAGCCCGCGTACGGCTTGCCTTCCGGGCGCTGACCCATCAGCACATCGCCATTTGGTCTCATCAGGATGCCCACTGCGACATCGATCGGTGCGGCCATCGTGTTCAGCCGTTGTCGTGCTTGCCCGCCCAGTCGCGCGCGAATTGCCATGCGATACGACCTGAACGCGAACCACGCTGCAAGGCCCAGCGTAGCGCTTCGGCGTCAGCCTCGTCAAACTGTGAAGCGGGCACACCGAAGTGAGCGAGCCAGTGATGCACGATATCGAGATAATCGTCCTGGCGGAACGGATAGAAAGACAGCCACAGCCCGAAGCGCTCAGAGAGAGAAATTTTTTCTTCGACAGTCTCGCCCGGATGCAGATCGCCATCATCCACATGACGATAGCCTTCGTTATCCGACATTTTTTCCGGCAGAAGATGCCGGCGGTTCGAGGTGGCATAGATCAGCACATTGTCCGATTGCGCAGAGATGCTGCCGTCTAACGCCACTTTCAGTGCCTTGTAGCCGGACTCGCCTTCTTCAAATGACAGATCGTCGCAGAAGATAATGAATCGCTCGGTGCGCTGTTCGATCAGCTCGACGATATCGGGCAAATCAACCAGGTGCTCCTTGTCCACCTCAATCAGCCGCAGACCGCGGTCGGCGAATTGCGCGAGGCAGGCCTTTATCAGCGAGGACTTGCCCGTGCCACGCGCGCCGGTCAAGAGCACATTGTTGGCTGGTCGACCCGTGATGAATTGCCGGGTGTTCTGCTCGATCGCTTCTTTTTGCGGGCCAATATTCCGTAGATCATCGAGTCGGATATGCGAAGGATGATGCACTGCCTGCAGATGACCCCGGCCATCGCGAGCCACGCGCCAGCGGAAGGCTGTCGCGCTCCAGTCGGTCTCAGGCGCGGCTGAAGGTAGTAGTTGCTCGACGCGTGCCAGCACCGATTCTGCACGCTGAAGGAATTGTTCGAGTTCTTTCATGTCGTTGTTTTTCTGGGTTGTAGACGACACTGGATTCCGGCCTGCGCTGGAATGACGGAGTGAAGAGCGTCGGCCTCAAACGGGTCATCCCGGCGCAGGCCGGGATCCAGCGACTTTAAAACAGTGCTGACGATTTGCTTTCAGGACCGGTAATCCGCATTGATAGACACATAGTCATGCGAGAGATCGCAGGTCCAGATTGTCGCCGACGCGGTGCCGCGCGACAGTGTAACCCGCACCGTAATCTCGCTCTGCTTCATCACCCGCTGACCATCTTCCTCGCGGTAGTCCGGATTGCGCCCGCCCTGCTTCGCCACCCAGACATCATCCAGATACAAATCGAGCTTGGCCACATCGAGATCGGTCACGCCCGCATAGCCGATCGCGGCGAGGATACGGCCAAGGTTCGGATCGGAGGCAAAGAAAGCCGTCTTCACCAGCGGCGAATGACCGATGGCATAAGCAATCTTGCGGCACTCTTCAAGATCGCGCCCTTGCTCGATCTGCACAGTAATAAACTTGGTTGCGCCTTCGCCATCGCGCACGATCATCTGCGCCAGTTCCTGCGAGAGTCCGGTGATCGCCGCTTCCAGTGCCCGGCATTCCGGCGAATTCGCATCAGTGACGTCCAGCTCTCCCGCACCTGTCGCGATCAGTATGAAGGAGTCATTGGTCGAGGTATCGCCATCAATCGTGATGCAATTGAATGAGGCATCGGCGGCACGCCGGACGATCTGCTCCAGCACAAGCTGCGGCACCGTGGCGTCGCAGGCGACATAACCGAGCATGGTCGCCATATTCGGCTTGATCATGCCGGCACCTTTGGAAATGCCGGTCAACGTGACCGTCTTGCCAGCGATAGTGACCAGGCGCGATGCCGCCTTCGGCTGCGTATCCGTCGTCATGATGGCTTCGGCCGCGTTGTACCAGTTGTCTTCTTTCAGATTCGCCCGCGCACTCGGCAAACCGGCAATCAGGCGATCGACCGGCAAGGGCTCAAGGATCACGCCAGTAG
>JBEDGK010000072.1:0-5849 GCA_041174665.1 Pseudomonadota bacterium | reverse complement strand
ATCTCGTACAACGCCTAGCCTTCGCCATGAAACTTGCAGCGGCAGATCTTGCGCTTGCCGTGACGGGCGAGAACAACCGGCCAGAGCTGCATCCAGTGTTCTGCTTGATGAAAACCTCGCTGCACCCTTCACTCGATGCATACCTGCGATCTGGCGGCCGCAAGGTCGCCGAATGGATGATGCAGCAGCCACATGCGCACGCTCATTTTTCCGATCAGACGGCGTTCATGAACATCAATACGCCAGAAGACCTGCAGACTTTCCAATCGAGTTACCGTCCTTGAACTTGAATTGCTTGTCAGAGCAAGAGAACCACACCATCCAATTTCTCGCTGTCGTCGTCGGTAATACAGAAAAACCTCGGCACGTCCGCGACATACCCTTTTGTTCTATCCCATCGTATGCCAACCAAAGCTGCTAGTCGTTATGCGATTTATGCCAGAAAAATCCATGCACTAGTCATTCCGACGACTCACCCGTCAAGCTTAACTCCTCCCGCAAACCTTTTACCATCAGGACAGCTGCGCTGAGAGCATTTATCACCAAAACATCAGAATCGGCATCAAGCGTCAGAGTGGTTTTATTTTTAACCGATGCACTATTCAGTGCACTAGGTTCGTTGATGATTGTTACGGAAAACCTTTTGAGGCAGCTGATAATCGACGCCCGTGGAAATGAACATCGACGGGAAGCACAAGAGGCATCTAGCAGAGAGAGATAGGGGATCTGGGATGACCAGAACGATCGGCGTCTGCCAAGCGTATGGGCATCCACAACAATTTAACCGAAGGGAGAGTAGCGCCTAGCACTTATGTGCTCGAAACCTGCGACAGCGCTTATTCAGCTAACTGGGAATCGATGAGTGGGTTGCGCAACTTGTTTTACTTTCGTTGTGGTGCAGCAGCGAGGGCGCGGTATTGCTACGATCGCGCCCCGAGTTACTCGACGATCGTCAGGCAGAAGTTTTAGGCTTGAAATGTTTGTCACTGATTCTGAACTTGCCACGACGGTCGCCCATGAGCTGACGAAGCTCCGCAATTGACAGCGCGCTGACCTCGTGCATGCGTATCAGTAGCGACGCCGTCACTGGTAAACGGCGATGGCGTATCTTGCTGATCACGGGCGGCGACACCTCCAGCGCCCTTGAGAGCGCGGCATCGTTCTTCAGGTTCAGTTTGCCGATCAGCGAAGCCAGCAGCTGATCCGGGTCATAGCGCTGCATCATCTGCACTTTCTCTTGGTCCATGCGTTCCTCATCCGAGTGTTGAAGTTGAAGTCGATGCGATTCTGACCTCGTACCCGTGGTTTATCTTGAGGCTCAACAACGCGAGTGGCACGACGCAAAGTTTCAGCTACGGCACCTGCTTCAGCGCAAACTGCCGCTGATGGGCAGTGCGGTTTTGTACTTCACCTGCTTCAAAGCGAAGCTCGATTTGATGTTCTTGATACCGGGGATACGGGTGAGGTTCTCAAGGATGAACCGCTCCAGCGCCTGCAGATCGGGGACGACGATACGCAGCAGGTAGTCCTCATCGCCGGTCATCAGATAGACCTCCATGACTTCGTCGAAATGACTGACGGCTTTCTCAAAACGTTCGAGTGCTGCGGCTTCCTGCTTCTCCAGCGACACGCGGACGAATACGTTCACCTTCAGCCCCAGCGCATGCGGATCGACCAGCGCAACGTACTTCGAGATCACACCATCGTTCTCCAGTTTTTTCACGCGCGATAGTGTCGGCGAAGGCGAAAGGCTGACCTTGGCAGCCAGCTCCACATTAGTCAGGCTGGCATCCTGCTGCAGCCATTTCAGCAGCTTCAGATCTGTTTTATCGAGATTTTCAAACATAAAGATTCTCAAAAATAATTTTATTTAGTATTTTATGCTGCAAAACGCAATTTAGGCGAAGTTTTTCAGCAGCATCTGCTGCCCCAATTATCGTAACGTGAGGATCTTTATCTTCTCTGATTTCACGCCATGGACATGAGCACTCCGGATCATCTGGTACGTCACATCGATATCGACGAGCAAGAAACCGCCGAATGGGTCGCCGCCCTTCAATCCGTGCTGGAGACCGCTGGCCCTGAGCGTGCTCGCTTCCTGCTCTCGCAACTCGCCTCCGCCGCTCGCGAGCTCGGCCTCAACTGGCGCGCTGCGCGCATCACGCCCTACGTAAACACCATTCGCGCAACGGAAGAGCCGCCCTATCCCGGCGGTTCAGATGCGGTGGACATGGAAGAGCGCATCGCCAGCATCCTGCGCTGGAATGCGCTGGCGATGGTGGTGCGTGCCAATCGCGCGCATGGCGAGCTGGGGGGACATATCGCCAGCTATGCCTCTGCGGCCGATCTCTTCGAAGTCGGCTTCAATCATTTCTTCCGCGCGCGCAGCGGCGATTTCGGCGGCGATCTGGTGTACTTCCAGCCGCATTCCGCTCCGGGCATTTATGCGCGTGCGTTTCTCGAGGGTCGTCTGAACGAGGATGATCTCGGACATTATCGGCAGGAAATCACGGCGAAGTCGCTCGGTCATCAGGGCTTGTCTTCATATCCGCACCCCTGGCTGATGCCGACATTCTGGCAATTCCCGACTGGCTCGATGGGCATCGGTCCGATCAGCGCGATCTATCAGGCGCGATTCATGCGTTACCTCGAGCATCGCGGTCTGATGCAACCGCAGCCGCGCAAGGTTTGGGGCGTGTTCGGCGATGGCGAGATGGATGAGCCAGAGTCGCTGGCCGCGCTGTCGCTGGCCTCGCGCGAAAAACTTGACAATCTGGTATTCGTCATCAACTGCAATCTTCAACGTCTGGATGGCCCCGTGCGCGGCAACGGGCATATCGTCGATGAGCTCGAAACCATTTTCGGTGGCGCCGGCTGGAATGTGATCAAACTGCTGTGGGGGTCGGACTGGGATCCGCTGTTTGCCCGAGATATCACGGGCGAGTTGGTGGATGCACTCAACCGTACCGTCGATGGTCAGCTGCAGACCTTTGCCGCTCATGATGGGGCATTCAACCGCGAGCACTTTTTCGGACAAAACCCCGCGCTGCAGGCGATTGGCGCAACCCTGACTGATGAAGAGATCGACCGGCTAAGACGTGGCGGTCATGATCTGCGCAAGATTTTTGCCGCCTATCACGCTGCGTATCATCATCGCGGGGGACCCACAGTGATCCTTGCGCAAACCAAAAAAGGCTTTGGCATGGGTAGCGCTGGTCAGGGCAAGATGACAACCCACCAGCAAAAGAAACTCGAACTGCAAGATCTGCTCGAGTTCCGCGACCGCTTCAAGCTGCCGCTGAGCGACGAACAGGTCGATCAGCTGGAGTTTTACAAGCCTTCGCCTGACAGCCCAGAGATACTTCACTTGCAGGAGCGCCGCGCGGCGCTCGGCGGTTACGTGCCGCAGCGGATCGCCATGGGGAGTACGCTGCATGTACCCTCGCTGGCGGCGCATGCGCAGTTCGCGCTTGATGCCGGCGGCAAGGAAATGTCAACCACGATGGCGCTGGTGCGGATGATGGGCAATCTGCTGAAAGACGAGCATCTTGGCAAGCATGTGGTGCCCATCGTCGCCGATGAAGCGCGTACCTTTGGCATGGCCAACCTCTTCCGTCAGGTCGGCATCTATTCGGCGCAGGGACAGCTGTACGAACCGGAAGACATAGGCTCGATACTTTCATATCGCGAAGCCAAGGATGGCCAGATTCTTGAGGAGGGTATCAGCGAGGCTGGCGCGATTTCGTCATGGACCGCGGCGGCCACCAGCTACTCGGTGCACGGGCTGCCCATGCTGCCCTTTTACATCTACTACTCGATGTTCGGTTTTCAGCGCATTGGCGACCTGATCTGGGCGGCCGCCGACCAGCGCGCACGCGGCTTCTTGATCGGCGCAACATCAGGCCGTACCACGCTTGGTGGCGAGGGATTGCAGCATCAAGATGGCAGCAGCCACCTGGTAGCGGCCACGGTACCGAACTGCGTGTCTTACGATCCGGCCTATGCGTATGAGCTAGCCGTGATCATTGACGAAGGCATGCAGCGCATGCTGGCACGCAATGAGGATGTTTTTTACTATGTGACTGTAACCAACGAGAATGAAGCACAGCCGAGCATGCCCGAGTCGATGGAAGGACTGCGCGAGGGCATATTACGCGGCATGTATTGCGTATCACCCTGTCAGCAGCCGCAGGTCCGGTTGCTCGGCGCGGGCCCCTTGCTGAAAGAAGCGATGGCCGCTGCTGATCTGCTGGAGGGCATTTTCTCGGTGCGTACCGAGGTTTGGAGCGTCACCAGCTTCTCCGAACTCGCACGTGATGGTATCGCCTGTGAACGTGAGCGTCGCTTGCAGCAAACCAGTAGCGAAGCCTGGGTCACTCGTCAGCTAGGCGACAGTAATGCGCCCGTCATTGCGATATCCGACTATGTGCGTGCGGTACCAGAGAGCATCCGCGCCTTCGTGCCCGCGCGCTATGTGACGCTGGGCACAGATGGGTTCGGGCGTAGCGATACGCGTGCGCGCTTGAGGGATTTGTTCGAGGTCGATGCAAAATGGATCGCGTACACCGCGCTGTGCGAAGTGTTCGCCAGCACCAAGACGGCTGCTGAAATGCGCGCAATCGCCTCGCGACTGGAACTGGATATCGACAAGCCGCTAGCCTCGACCATCTGAACTAGCCGAAGACGTGCTCCATCTCGCGCCGGAATTTGACCGCCGGTGAGTGGGCGTCAAACGCGACGTCATTCCAGCCGACCACAGCACCCGCCGTGACTGCGCGCACGAGCTTCACGCCATGCGCCAGCCCCAGCGGAAGACCACCCACTGTCAGTGATTCCCTCGCCGGTAACAGCTTGCCATAGACTGTAAATCCGCCCTCGCCATCGAGCATCTCGCCAGCCGCCAGATCACGCTTCGCGGTGGCAACCACATCGCCGTTCCAGCAGACTGGCGCGCCGGTCGCTTCATGGCGCACACCCGCTGAGGCCACACTGATGCCCAGTTCCAGGCCGATCAGGTGGTAGGGCTTGTACATCGACGAGTACTGTCCGCTGGGATCGGTGAGCAAGCCATATTCTTTGAAGCATCGCGCGACATAATCGCTATCGGCGGCAAAGGTCACATACACCCCCCAGCGCAAGTCACGGAATACGGGGCGCGTGTCGCGCTCGACACTGGAAATGACCTCAACCTGTCCGCGCACGTCAAGAATGCCGCCATCCGAGCGCGGTTTCAGTATGCGGGCAAGATCATCGACCCCAACGGGTGGAAAGCGCAATCCGTGCGGCGCGGACAAACCCGTCGCATTCGCGACTGATGCCATTTCAATCGCGCTCTTGGTACCGTCGAGAAAGCTGTTGAACATTTGCGCATTCATGCCACCGCGCTCGGCCTCCTCGGGCGTCAGCCCGTAGTGCTGCCAAACCGTCTCTGGTGTGGAGGCGTGGTAGCTGGGCAGGTATTTCGTGCCCTTGCCCGCAGCAACAACCGAGAAACCGGCAGCGCGTGCCCAGTCGACCATCTCGCAGATCAGCGCGGGCTGATCACCATACGCGAGCGTATACACGATACCTGCCTCATCAGCGCGACGCTTCAACAATGGCCCGGCCAGCGCATCGGCTTCGACATTTACCATCACGATATGCTTCTTGTGCTCGCAGCAGGCCAGCACATGCGCAATACCGATCGCGGGATTGCCGGTGGCATCGATGATGATGTCGACATAGGGCGAGGTGATCAGCGCCATACCGTTATCGATGATCGCGGTATTGCCCTGCTTTGCTGCCTGCTCCAGCGAGCTCGCCGCAAAAAAATCATCCTTCCAGCCGACATTGCGCAGCGCCGCCTTTGC
>JBEDGK010000071.1:0-5859 GCA_041174665.1 Pseudomonadota bacterium | reverse complement strand
CTATCGTTTGGAATATAGACGAAGTTTATTAGCATTTCGGCTTCTTCGCGCGAGGCTTTATGACTTTGTCTTATGTTGTTTCGGGTTTTGCTGTGGGCTTGCTGGTCGGCCTGACCGGAGTTGGCGGCGGTTCGCTGATGACCCCCCTGCTGACCCTGCTGTTCGGTATCAACCCCACCGTGGCCGTCGGTACCGATCTGGCCTTTGCATCGATTACCAAGTCGGCGGGCACACTCGCGCACCGAATACGCAATACCGTTCACTGGGACATCGTGCTGCGCCTGTGCATCGGCGCCCTGCCCGCCGCCGTGGTGGCGACTCTTGGACTGAAATATTTCGGTGCGCTCGACAAGCACATCGGCCAGATCATTCGCTACGCCATCGCCTTCTCGGTGCTGCTGACGGTCGTGGCGATCGTCTTCCGTGGTCGTATGGTGGCATGGATGAATGCACACCCCGATCGGCAGCTGCATGGCCGCAGACAAGCAATTGCAACCATCGTAGCCGGCGCTGTGATTGGCACGCTAGTCACCATTTCGTCGATTGGCGCGGGAGCGATCGGCGCCACCATTCTGGTGCTGCTCTACCCCCACCTGAAGCCTGCCGAAGTCGCCGGCACCGATATCGCCTACGCAGTGCCACTGACCGCCATCGCTGCGCTTGGCCACTGGTGGCTGGGCTCGATCAACTGGGAACTGCTGTTCACACTATTGCTGGGCTCGGTACCCGGCATCACGCTGGGCTCGCTGGTCGCGCGCTCGGTACCCGAAAAATTCCTGCGCGGTTTGCTCGCGACCACGCTGACTGGCGTCGCCGCCAAACTGGTGCTGTAAACGACGCTGCTAACAGACTCCTCAAGGACTACTCATATGTATCGCTACGATCAATACGACCACCAGATCGTTAAAGAACGCGTCGCACAATTCAAGAGCCAGGTCGAGCGTCGCCTGACAGGCGAACTGACCGAGGATGAGTTCCGGCCGCTGCGTCTGCAGAACGGTCTGTACCTGCAGCGTCATGCCTATATGCTTCGCGTGGCGATTCCCTATGGACTGCTGTCGTCGACGCAGCTGCGCAAGCTGGCGCATATCGCTCGCGCGTACGACCGTGGCTATGGCCATTTCACGACGCGCCAGAACATTCAGTACAACTGGATCGAGCTAGAGCAGACACCAGCAATCCTCGCAGAATTGGCGTCGGTCGAGATGCACGCGATCCAGACCTCGGGCAACTGTATCCGCAATATCACCTCAGACCAGTTCTGCGGTGTGGCAGCGGATGAGCTGGCCGATCCGCGTCCGTATATCGAAATACTGCGTCAGTGGAGCACCTTCCATCCTGAATTCGCTTTCCTGCCCCGTAAATTCAAGATTGCCGTGAACGCCGCAGCAGAAGATCGCGCGGCCGTACAGGCGCATGACATCGGCCTGAATCTGGTGAAGAACGCCGCCGGTGAGCTGGGCTTTCAAGTGCTGGTTGGCGGTGGTCTGGGTCGTACACCGATCATCGGCAGCGTGATCCGCGACTTCCTGCCGTGGGAGCATCTGCTCACCTATATTGAAGCGATCATGCGCGTTTACAACCAGTACGGCCGTCGCGACAACAAATACAAGGCGCGCATCAAGATTCTGGTGAAAGCACTGGGCGTGGAAGAATTCACTCGTCAGGTCGAAGCCGAGTGGGTCGATCTGAAAGACAGCCCAAGCACCATTACCATGGAAGAACTCAATCGCGTGGCCAGCTACTTCACGCCGCCCGCTTACGACACCCTTACTAGCGACGAAAGCGTATTGCAAAACCTGCGTCACGAGAACAAGGCGTTCTCCAACTGGGTCGCCCGCAATGTGCGCCCGCACAAGGTAAGTGGTTATTCGATCGTCACCATCTCATTGAAAAAAACTGGTATCCCACCGGGTGATGCAACCGATGCACAGATGGATTTCGTCGCCGATCTCGCTGACCAATACAGCTTTGGCGAATTGCGCGTCACGCATGAGCAGAATCTCGTGCTGGCCGATGTAAGGCAATCCGATCTACTCGCCGTGTGGCAGGCACTGAAATCCCAAGGCCTTGCCACACCCAACATCGGTCTGCTGACCGACATGATTTGCTGCCCGGGTGGTGATTTCTGCTCGCTGGCCAATGCCAAGTCGATTCCGATTGCGCAGTCAATTGCGCAGCGTTTTGACGATCTCGATTTCCAGCATGATATCGGCGAGATTGAGTTGAATATCTCTGGCTGCATCAATGCCTGCGGCCATCATCATGTGGGCAATATCGGCATTCTCGGTGTCGACAAAGATGGTTCGGAGTGGTACCAAGTCTCGATTGGTGGCGCGCAGGGCAATGACACCGCCATCGGCAAGATCATCGGACCATCGTTTGCCGCTGGCCAGATGCCGGAGGTGATAGGACGCCTTCTGGAAGTTTACGTGCGCGAGCGCATCGAGGAAGAACGCTTTATCGATACCGTGAATCGTATTGGCGTCGATCCCTTCAAATCCCACGTGTATGCGGCCCCTATTGAAGAAGTCGCCTATTCTTTAGGAGAAGCCACCTATGCCTAAGATCATCAAAGACAAGGCCATCGTCGCTGATGACTGGCACCTGCTGAAGCTGGCCGAGGGGGAAACACCGGAATCGGCGACAGTCCCTACGGGCAAGCAGATCGTGCCGCTGTCGGTGTGGCTTGCGCAAAAGACGACACTGGCTGCACGTGACGATATCGGTGTCTGGCTGGCGCCGGACGAGCGCGCAGAATCGCTGCAAGACGACGCTGCGACATTGCCACTGATTGCAGTGGATTTCCCCAACTTTGCCGATGGCCGAGGCTACTCGACGGCGTTCAACTTGCGCACGCGCATTGGCTTTACTGGCGAGCTACGCGCGATCGGCGACGTGCTGCGCGACCAATTGTTCTACCTGCAGCGCGTAGGCTTCAATGCGTTTGCCACCCGCCCGGATCGCAGCATCGAAGACGCACTCAAAGGCTTGACGGATTTCTCTGATGTCTATCAGACCTCGTGGGATCAGAAGACACCACTGTTTCGTCGCGCGACCCGACCGACCGCCGAGGAAGTCCAGTGAGCATCGAGTTTAACTCCAAGCTCGCCGCGACGCGTGCGACGCTGGACCGTATCGCTGCCGAATTCTCCCCGGCAGTGTTTGCCTCCAGCCTCGCTGCCGAGGACATGGTGCTGACCGACCTGATCCTTCGCGCAAAACTCCCGATCAAGGTGTTCACACTGGAGACCGGCCGTCTGCACAAGGAAACGCTGGGCATGGTGGACCGCATTCGCGAGGTGTATGGCTACGAGGTCAAACTGTACAAACCCGATACCGCTGCGGTCGACACCTACGTAAAACTCCATGGCCTGAATGCGTTCTATGATAGCGTCGAGATGCGCAAGGAATGCTGCCGCATCCGCAAGGTCGATCCGCTGAACCGCGCACTTGCTGGCAACACCGCCTGGATCACGGGCCAGCGCCGCTCGCAATCCACGACGCGCAATGAACTCGCGGTGCAGGAAGACGATCCCGCACACGGCATGCAAAAGTTCAATCCGCTGGCCGACTGGTCGGAAGAAGATGTCTGGCACTACATCCGCAGCAATGACGTGCCGTACAACCCGCTGCATGACCAAGGCTACCCATCGATCGGCTGTGAACCCTGCACTCGCGCGATACAGCCTGGCGAAGATATTCGCGCAGGCCGCTGGTGGTGGGAACAGCCGGAGTCAAAGGAATGCGGGCTCCATGTCGTGGACGGCAAACTGGTCCGAACCAAAGCCACTCAGGAAGCGTAAGACCGAAACGCAAGACCGAAACGCAAGAGCGAAACTCAAGAGGTACAAGCAAGATGAACACCCCTGTAGACAAACTGTTTATCGATGCGGCGAGCAATCGTCATCTCGACTGGCTGGAATCCGAAGCGATTCACATCATGCGCGAGCTTGCGGCAGAGTGTGGCAACCCGGCGCTGCTCTTCTCGGGCGGAAAAGACTCCGTCGTGCTGCTGCGCATCGCAGAGAAAGCTTTTCGTCCCGGTAAATTTCCCTTTCCGCTGGTGCATATCGACACGGGGCACAACTTCGAAGAAGTGATCACCTTCCGTGACCAGCGCGTGGCTGAACTCGGCGAGCGCCTGATCGTCGGCTCGGTTGAAGATTCAATCAAACGCGGTACGGTACGCCTGCGCAATCCTGACACTGATTCTCGCAACGCGGCGCAGGCAGTGACGCTGCTTGAGACGATTGCTGAGTACAAGTTCGACGCCTGCATCGGCGGTGCGCGGCGCGATGAAGAAAAGGCCCGCGCGAAAGAGCGCATCTTCTCTTTCCGCGATGATTTCGGGCAGTGGAACCCGAAAGCACAGCGTCCGGAACTGTGGGATTTGTATAACACTCGCGTTCATCCCGGCGAGAACATGCGCGTGTTCCCGATCTCGAACTGGACCGAGCTCGACGTCTGGCAATACATCGCCCGCGAGAAGCTCGCGCTGCCCCCGATTTATTTCGCTCATCAGCGTCAGGTCATACCGCGCAATGGCTTGCTCGTACCGCTGACACCACTGACCCCTGCGAAAGACGGCGAGACCGTCGAGACTCGCACCGTGCGCTTCCGCACCGTCGGCGATATTTCATGCACCTGCCCTGTCGCATCAACCGCGGCAACAGTGAGCGAGATCATCGCCGAAACGGCGGTTACCCAGATCACCGAGCGCGGCGCCACGAGGATGGATGACCAGACGTCGGAAGCCTCGATGGAAAAGCGCAAGAAAGAAGGATATTTCTGATGAACGCCGTACTCGACAAAAACACCACCGCGGCAGACACCAACGCCAATGAGCGCGGTCTGCTGCGCTTCATTACCGCCGGCTCGGTCGATGATGGCAAGAGCACGCTGATTGGTCGGCTGCTTTTCGATAGCAAAGGCATCTTCGCTGACCAGCTCGATGCGATTTCCCGTGCGCGCCACAAGCGTACCGTGGGCGACATGGTCGATCTCTCGCTGCTGACCGATGGTCTCGAGGCCGAGCGCGAGCAAGGCATCACCATCGATGTCGCCTACCGTTACTTTGCAACGCCCAAGCGCAAGTTCATCATCGCTGACGCCCCGGGCCATGAGCAGTACACGCGCAACATGGTCACGGGTGCATCAACCGCCGATGCGGTGATCATTCTTGTCGATGTATCGAAGGTGAAGACCGATGCCAACGGCAAGGCTGAACTCCTGATCCAGACCAAGCGTCACTCAACGATTGCCAAGCTGCTGCAGATCGAGCATGTGATTGTCGCGGTCAACAAGATGGATCTGGTCGACTACGACCGTGCTGTCTATGACCGCATCATCGATGCTTATCGTGAATTTGCCGCACAACTGGGCCTGAAGGATATTCGCCCGATTCCGCTGTCCGCGCTGGCGGGTGATAACGTCGTGACCCGCAGCGACAAGATGGGCTGGTATGAAGGCCCGACGCTGATCGAGCTACTGGAATCGCTGTCCGTTTACGATGACGAGCACGCCGCTGCGCTGCGCTTCCCGGTGCAGCTGGTCGCACGCCACAATGGCCATGAAGCAAATGACTTCCGCGGCTACATGGGCCGCGTCGAGGCAGGCACCGTGCGCAAAGGCGACAAGATCATGGTGCAACCCTCGGGCCAGACCGCGACCGTCAAAGACATACTCACGCTGGATGGCTCGCTGGAGTCCGCTTCTGCCGGCAAGTCGATCACCCTGCTGCTGGAGGAATACATCGATATCTCGCGCGGTGACATGCTAGCGGCCGGCAGTGCGCCGGCAACGGTCGTGAAAAACTTCCACGCCGATGTCTGCTGGCTGTCGGAAGAACCGCTCGAC
>JBEDGK010000070.1:0-8177 GCA_041174665.1 Pseudomonadota bacterium | reverse complement strand
TTTTTAATCGAGAGTGAAACGCCGATTCGGGCACGGTGACCACAGGCGTCGTGGTCAGAGGCGAGATCCGGAGGCCAGCTCGGCAGCATCAATGCCGGTGTCGCCCCGCGGATGTCGCATTGGGTCGCCGACAGCCGCCTGCGCGAATTCGGCAATCGCCTGTCTTAGCAAATCAACGCCTTCACCCGAGTGCGCACTGGCAAAAACTCGGCGAATTTTATCATATTCATCACGCTCGATTGCCGGCGGAAGGTCCGCCAGATCGATCTTGTTCCAGACCAGTACCTGGGGCACATGATCGGCCCCAATCTCGGTCAGCACGGCGTTGACCTGCTCGATCTGCTCATTGCGTACGGGGCTCGCGGCATCGACCACATGGAGCAAAAGATCGGCATGAATCGTCTCCTCGAGCGTTGCGCGAAACGCGGCCACCAGCTGGGTCGGAAGGTCGCGGATGAATCCGACCGTATCCGACACGACCACGTTACCGACTTCGCCCAGATGCACACGGCGGGAGGTTGTATCCAGCGTCGCGAAGAGCTGATTGGCGGCATAAACGCCGGCCTTGGTCATGTTGTTGAACAAAGTCGACTTACCCGCATTGGTATATCCGACCAGGGACACGGAGAAGGTATGGTTGCGCTCGCGCGCGCGGCGCTGCGTGGCGCGCTGGCGCTGCAGCTTGTCCAGCTTGGACTGCAACATCTTCACCCGGGCACCGATCAGCCGACGATCTGTCTCGAGCTGGGTCTCGCCCGGACCGCGCAGGCCGATGCCACCCTTCTGGCGCTCAAGGTGCGTCCAGCCGCGAACCAAGCGGGTCGCAAGGTGCTTGAGCTGGGCCAGCTCGACTTGTACTTTGCCCTCATGGCTCTGCGCTCGCTGGGCGAAGATGTCGAGGATGAGACTGGTGCGGTCAACCACTCTGACCTTCAGGTGCCGCTCGAGGTTGCGCTGTTGAGCGGGCGACAAGGCGTGGTTGAAAATGACGAGATCGAGGCCGAGATCAGCCACGGCATCGCCGATCTCGTCCGCCTTGCCCGAGCCGACGAATAGCGCGGCGTCGGGGCCGGCGCGGCGCCCGGTAATGCTTGCAATGGGCTCTGCGCCGGCCGATTTTGCCAAAAGAGAAAGCTCTTCCAGGCTGGCGAGGAAATCACCCTTGCCAAAGTCAACACCTACCAGCGCGGCTCTCATCAGATGGATTCCGGCCGGCGAGGCCTCGGGAAGCTTATTCGGAATCGGAATCGGCGTTCAGATTGACCGCACGGGCGGGCACGACGGTCGAGATAGCGTGCTTGTACACCATCTGGGTCACGGTGTTGCGCAGCAGTACAACGTACTGATCGAACGACTCCACGTGTCCCTGTAGCTTGATGCCGTTTACCAGATAGATGGATACAGGAACGTGCTCTTTTCGTAAGGCATTCAGGAAAGGGTCCTGAAGCAGTTGCCCTTTATTGCTCATGGAAGCTCCGTTTTATTGTCAAGTTCAGCAGATTGGGATGGTGCAAAAAAATGCAAGCACCAGAAAAAGGTCCACGACGCGAATGTAATCGATTTTGCCGCACACTGGCAAACGACATGGGGGAAAACGCGAATCTATTCCTGTCTGGAAAAAGGGTTTTTTCCTGAACGTAACTCTATGCGTAATGGTGTACCCGTCAGAGAAAAACTTTCGCGAAAATGTTTCTCCAGATAACGCTTGTAATTCGCATCGATAGCTTCGAGCGCATTACCGTGAATAACAATCACCGGAGGATTTTGTCCGCCCTGGTGCGCATAACGAAGCTTGGGCCGCACCGAACCTCTGCGCCGAGGCTGTTGATGATCGATCGCCTCCTGCAGCGCACGCGTGAGCTGAGGTGTGGGAAGTTTTGCCATCGCCGCTGCATAGGCGGCATCAATCGATTTCATTAATGGTGCAATTCCTGAGGCTTTGAGCGCAGAAATAAAATGCAGTTTCGCGAACGCGAGGAAGCCAAGCTTGCGATCGATCTCGCGCTTGATATGGTCGCGTTGATCCGAGGTCAAGCCATCCCATTTGTTCACACCCACTACCAGTGCGCGGCCCGCCTCCAGCACAAAACCAGCGATGTGAGCGTCCTGCTCTGATATATCCTGTTGCGCATCCAGTAGTAGCAGCACGACATTCGCTTCCGAGATCGATTGCAGTGTCTTCACTACGGAGAATTTTTCGATAGCCTCGAACACCTTACCCTTTCGTCGTATGCCGGCCGTGTCAATCAGCGAGTAATGCTTGCCGTTGCGCTCGAAGGGTATTTCGATCGAGTCACGCGTCGTGCCCGGCATATCGAATGCAATCACTCGCTCTTCGCCCAGGAGGGTATTGACCATCGTAGACTTGCCAACATTCGGTCTGCCGACGACGGCGATGCGAATACCTTTTGCGGCAGGTATTTCTTCTTCTTGTTGCGCTTGCGCTTTGGTCGCCAGATTCAGCGCCTGCTCAACGAGATCAGCAACACCATCACCATGCGCAGCCGAGATCACATACGGATCGCCCAGACCAAGCTCATAGAAATCTGCGGTGACCGAGGTGTACTTCATGCCCTCAGACTTGTTCACCACCAACATCACCTGGGTGCCGGACTTGCGCAGAAAATCCGTGATGGTCTTGTCATGCGGCGTCAGACCTTGTCTGCCATCAACCAGAAATACGACCACATCGGCTTCGGCAACCGCCTGCTTGGTCTGCTTCGCCATCTCATGCAGGATGCCATCCTTGGCGACTGGTTCAAAGCCACCGGTGTCGATCACGAGAAAGGGATGCGCACCTATCCTGCCCTCGCCATAGTGACGATCGCGTGTCAGTCCCGGCAGGTCAGCCACCAGCGCATCGCGGCTCCGTGTGAGGCGATTGAACAAGGTTGATTTGCCGACGTTAGGTCGGCCGATGAGTGCTATTACCGGCTTCATGAAAATCTCCGGGGAGCCGGGGGACACTAAGCCGTGCCCCAAGGCTCCCCGTCAGGTGCCGGCCATGCCGGCGTGTTAGTGATTTATGGGTGTCGCGCTTAGTCAGAGGCAACAGCCATCAGCTTGCCATCTTGAGTCTGGACGATCAGGCTCGATCCTGCGACCAGCGGCGTAGCGCGGACGGCACTACCATCGGTCGACAAGCGGGCCAGCATCGCACCGTCCTCGCGCGAAAGAAAATGCAAATAGCCTTGGCGGTCGCCGACCACGACTGCGCGTCCGAACGACACCGGCGCTGATAGTCCACGCCATGCAAGGCTGGTGTTGCGCCAGAGGTTGCTTCCTGATTCGCGCGAGAAAGCCTGCAGATTGCCTTTGTCGTCAGCGGCAAACACATAGCGCTGATCGATACCGGGGCCGACCGCCGCCGACAATTCTCTCGCCCAACGCAAGGTGCCATTGCCGGCATCGACGCAGGCAATACGGCCCTGATATGAAGTCGCGCAGATATCGCGTTCCAGCAATGCCGGTGTGCCGGACACATCAGAGACGCGCTCCAGCTCGGTGGCGCCGCGTGGCTCGGCCACCGCGACTTCCCAGCGCGGCGATCCGCTTAGAGCGGACAACGCGAGCAGACGGCCTGCTGGCAAGCCCACGAACGCCAAACCGTCAGAGACAACGATGCCGGGCGCGGCATGCAACGACAGTGCCGGCGTGTTGCGCTGCAAGTACCAGCGACGATTTCCTGTGCCGGCATCGAGTGCAACGATACGGTTGTCCAAACTGCGCACGACTACCGTGCCATTGCCAATCGCGGGCGCCGACAGCACTTCGGTGGAGGCATCGAATTTCCATCGCTTTTGGCCTGATGCCGCATCAAATGCCTGCACCACCCCCTCGGCGCCCGCGACAACGACTGTGCCACCATCTGCCGCGACGCCTGATACCAGACGAGTACCCGTGTTGATTTTCCAGCCAATCTTGCCATTCGACGGGTCGATGCTCATCAGCTCGCCATTCTCATTGGCGGCAAACAAGCGATCTTCACTGTAGGCCGGACGAAGCACCTGATTGCCCGCCTTGCCAACATTCACCGACCAAACAACGCGAACGGCCATACTTGGCGTGAAACTCATCAGCGGCGTGGGAGAATTCTTTGGCTTGCTGGCAAAGGGATTCAGCGAGGAGCAAGCCGCGAGCATGACAACCACCGCGAAGAGCGCAATACGATTCATCATGGGTATCATGTCAGCGCTCAGCCTGCAGTGGACGTTTTGCCGCCGAGCGCATCAAGCTTCAGCTGAATCAATTGACGCGCCGGGTTCTTGATCTCGGTTTTTTCCAGCGCTGCCTGAAATTCCTTGCGTGCTTCCTCGGGCTTGTTCTGCGCGTACAGCAAATCGCCCTTGCGATCTGCCACCAGCGCGGCAAACTGCTCAGGGAAATCCCATGCCAGCGCCTTGAGTCCTTCATCGTAGGCTTTTTCATCGAGCAGCACGCCAGCCAGTCGTATGCGTGCAATCGCCTTGAACTCATCGCTCTTGCCGTGATCCAGCACCCATTGCAGATGCGTTTTCGCAGTCTTCATGTCGTCCGCATCGAACGCGGATTTGGCCGCAGTCAGCGCCGCCATTTGTGCATACGGTGTACCGCTGAACTTGTCCTTGATGTCTTCGGCGGCGCGCGCTAGCTTCGCCGGGTCTTGTGCATCGGCTGCCTTGACGACTTCTTCGTAGAGCATCGCCGCCTTGCCCGACTGATCGCGCTGATAGTATTTCCAGCCGCTCCAGCCGGCAAACGACAGCAGCGCCGCCGTCACCACCCAGATGATCAGGTTGCCGTATTGGTTCCACCACGCCTTGAGCGTGGCGATCTGTTCTTGTTCTTCGAGATCGTAAGCCATGAGTAGTCTCAATGATGGGTGTGAATCTGGCCCGCGTGAATATGGCCGTGGTCGTGATCGCCGTCCGCGGTCATGTGATCGATCAGATGATCAGCGACTGCATCCAGTGCGACGCTGCGCTGATTGTCGGACGCGTCCGCATCGCGCAGGTACTTGATCGTCGCAGTACCGTTCGCGACTTCATCTTCGCCAAGAATGATCGCGTAAGCTGCGCCACTGGCATCGGCTCGCTTCATCTGCGATTTGAAGCTGCCCGCACCGCCAGCCGCCGCGCAATGTAGCACAACATCGAGTCCGGCATCGCGCAGGCGCTCTCCCAACGTGAACGACTGCAGCTGCGCGGCGTCACCCTGATGCACCAGATACACATCGCACTGGCTGCGCGACATGTCGCTGGAGGTCGCCTTCATCAGCTCCAGCAGCCGCTCGACGCCCATGGCAAAACCCACCGCCGGAGTCGGCTTGCCACCAAAGATCTCGACGAGCGGATCATAGCGACCGCCGCCACACACCGTGCCCTGAGAGCCGAGCTGATCGGTGATCCATTCGAACACGGTGCGGTTGTAATAATCCATGCCGCGCACGAGGCGCGGGTTGATGGTGAACGGAATGTTGTTATGTCTGAGCAGGCGCTGCACGCCCTCGAAGTGCGCACGCGACTCATCGCCCAGATATTCGATCAACTGAGGAGCATTGTTTACCAGTTCCTGCATGGTCGGATTCTTGGTGTCGAGAATACGCAGCGGATTGCTGTGCAAGCGGCGCTGGGCATCGGCGTCGAGTTGCTCTTTGTGCTGCTCGAAATAGGCGATCAGGTCAACGCGATGCGCTTGACGCTCTTGGGCATCGCCTATCGAATTGATCTCAAGGCGTATGCCGCTCAGACCCAGGTCGTCCCACAGGCGCTGGCACAGCATGATCAGCTCGGCATCAATGTCGGGTCCGGTAAAACCCACGGCTTCCGCACCCACCTGATGAAATTGCCGGTAGCGGCCACGTTGCGGACGCTCATGACGGAACATGGGGCCCTCGTACCATAAACGCTTGGGGCCATCATAGGTAAGGTTATGCTCCAGCACCGAGCGCACCACCCCGGCCGTGCACTCTGGGCGCAAGGTCAGCTCATCACCATTCATGCTGTCGGTAAATGAGTACATCTCTTTTTCAACAATATCGGTCACCGTTCCGAGGCCACGTGCAAACAAGGAGGTAGGCTCGACGATGGGCGTGCGTATCTGCTGATAGCCATAGCTGCGCAACACGGATTGAACGGTATTTTCAAACAACTCCCACAACGGAGCATCCTCGGGGAGGATGTCGTTCATTCCCTTTACGCCGAGAATTTTCTCGCTTTTCTTGGTATCTGCCATGTGCTCTTAACCGTTTACTGGTGGCCGTATCGTGTCTGGACATAGTCCAACACAATCGCCTGAAATTCTTCCGCAATACGCTCACCCCTGAGCGTGACCGTCTTTTGCCCATCCACGAATACCGGTGCAGCAGGTGACTCGCCCGTGCCAGGCAGACTGATGCCGATATTGGCGTGCTTGGATTCGCCGGGGCCATTGACGATGCAGCCCATGACGGCCACGTTCATCTCTTCAACTCCCGGATACTTGCCCTTCCATACGGGCATCTGCTCTCGCAGGTAGGTCTGTATGCGATCTGCCAGCTCCTGAAACACGGTGGACGTCGTTCGTCCGCAACCGGGACAGGCAATGACCATTGGCGTGAATTTGCGCAAGCCCATGGTCTGCAAAATTTCTTGCGCGACGATGACTTCGCGGGTGCGGTCGCCACCGGGCTCTGGCGTCAGAGAAATACGTATCGTATCGCCGATACCCTCTTGCAGCAGCACCGAGAGTGCCGCCGTGGAGGCAACGATGCCTTTGCTGCCCATACCCGCTTCGGTCAGACCAAGATGTAGCGGATAGTCGCAGCGCCGAGCAAGTTCACGGTATACCGCGATCAAATCTTGCACGCCAGATACTTTGCATGAGAGCACGATGCGGTCACCCGGCAAGCCAAGCGCCTCCGCGCGTTTTGCATTGTCGAGTGCGGAAGTCACGAGCGCCTCGTACATGACTGCCTGCGCGTTCCAGGGCTCCGCGCGCTGCGCATTCTCATCCATCACTCGCGCGAGCAAAGCCTGATCGAGACTGCCCCAGTTCACGCCAATGCGCACAGGCTTCTGATATTTGCAGGCGACTTCGATCATCTGCGCGAACTGTGTGTCGCGCTTCGCGCCCTGCCCCACATTCCCAGGATTGATCCGGTACTTGGACAAGGCTTCTGCGCACTCGGGATACTGTGTCAGCAGCTGGTGACCGTTGTAATGAAAATCACCGACCAGCGGCACATCGATATCCATGCGATCGAGCTGCTCACGAATCGCGGGCACGGCTGCCGCTGCTTCGGGGGTATTCACGGTGATTCGCACCACTTCCGAGCCCGCACGTGCAAGTTCTTTTATCTGGATCGCTGTGCCAATCGCATCGGCGGTGTCAGTATTGGTCATCGATTGCACCATGATTGGTGCGTCGCCGCCGACCGCAACCACCTTGTCGCCGTGACGGACCTCGACCTGGCGAGTGCGATGCCGCGTGAGCGGACCAGAGGGAATCGGAGATGCCGGGCAAGATGCGTTCATCGCTGCCTCACTTGATACTAAGTTTGGACACATTGTCGCGGGCAACGGCTTTGAGGTTCAGCAGCTGGCCACGCAACCGCGCCTCGACCCCCGCCGCATTACCGATGACCAGTACCGATGGCTCGGTGATGTCGAATGCCGCCGTGGTACCGCCCATCATCAGTTGCGACACGATGCGTTCGCCACTGACCGTCGTAAGCTCAACCCATGCATCCTCGCGCAGCTTGAGCTGTAGCGCAGGTGCGGTAGCTGGTGCCGGCGGCGGCTTGGCGATGCCGGGCTCTGCCGCAGCCAACAGAGTGTCACCAGACTCAGTCTGCTCTGCGTTGGCCGATGAGGCCCCAAAGAATTCGCCCAGTCCCAGATCGGGTAATTGAATCTCGGCCATTAGCTGGTCCATCGGCGGAATCTGCACCCACTGCGAGCGATACGCTTCGAATCCGGCGGCGAAACCTGCCACCAGCAATACCATCGCAAGAATAATTCTGTTGCGCCATTTGCTCTTGCGGGGCGGTGGCGCCGACGGACGGCCGGGGAAACCATTGGAGGGCAAGGGACGACGCAGCACCATGGGCCCCTGAGCAGGATTGGGCTCGCGGGCCACCATTTCCAGCAAAGGCTCAGGATCAAGTCCCAGTGCCTTAGCGTAGGAGCGGATAAAGCCGCGCACGCTAGACATGCCGG
>JBEDGK010000069.1:0-4502 GCA_041174665.1 Pseudomonadota bacterium | reverse complement strand
AGCTTGTCCTGTGCATCAAAATACCGATAGACGCCGGGCAAATTGGGCAGACGCGCGACCTCTTCCAGCAGCAGGGCGCGTTGATGGTCTTTCTCGTTGCCCGCATCTGCTGCAGAAGATTTCTGCGTTCCCTTGTCTTTGGAGGCCATCGCTGACGAATCGTCTGAGGATGCTACGCGATCGATGCCACCAAGTGCCGAGCCGCCAGATACGACGCATCGTTATGCAGACTGTCCCAACCCATCGCAGCAGCGGTGGGTACCAGTGCCGCTATGCGCCGCGCTGAACGCTGGGCATCGATCGAATGCGAGGGATCCAGTCCTTCCAGGAGCTGATCCGCCTTCTCGGGTGAGTTACAGATCAGCACCATGTCACAGCCAGCAGACAGCGCTGCATGCGCGCCCTCCACCACACTGCCGGCGACACTGGCACCTTCCATCGACAAATCATCGCTGAAGATCACGCCGTCGAAACCCATCTTATCTCGCAAGACCGAGAGCCATTTTTTAGAGAAGCCCGCCGGATGGTGGTCGAACTCGGGATAGATCACATGCGCGGGCATCACACCCGATAAACTCATGCCCAGCCAGCCATACGGTGCAGCGTCTTCGGCGATGATGTCCTTGCTCTTGCGTTCATCCACAGGAATGGCCACATGCGAATCGGCCTCGGCAAAACCATGTCCGGGAAAATGCTTGCCACAATTGGCCATGCCAGCCAGCGCCAGTCCGTGATTGAGACTCTTCGCGAGCAGCGTGACCACGCGCGGGTCGCGGTGGAAAGCACGGTCGCCGATCACGTCGGACTGACCATAATCAAGATCCAGCACCGGTGTGAATGACAGATCGACGCCGCAGGCGCGCAGCTCGGCAGCGAGCACATAGCCCACTGCGGTCGCGGCCTTGCAGGATTCGAGCACATCCTTGTCCCACAGCTCGCCGAGCTTGCGCATGGCGGGCAGACGGGTGAAACCGTCGCTACGGAAGCGCTGCACGCGGCCTCCTTCGTGATCGACAGCGATCAGCACGCCGGGCCGAGCCGCATGAATGGCATCGCACAAGGCGGCCAGCTGCGCGCGGTCAGTGTAATTGCGCGCGAACAGGATCACACCACCTGTCAGCGGATGCCGTATCCGGCGCAAATCATCGTCGTTCAGGGTCGTGCCGACCACGTCGAGCATCACGGGGCCGAGCGAGTTTGCCTTGACAGGCTGGTTCATATTTTCTCCACGATCACGAAAGCGACTGCGTATTCTGCCTCATCTGTGAGAGATACTTGCGCGGTAAACCCATGCTGCTGCATGAACTCGGTCAGCGCGCCACTGGTGACGACCATTGGTTTGCCGCTGGGCGCATTCAGGAACTGCACCGCGCGCCAGGTCATTGGCATCCGCATACCCAGCCCGATGGCCTTCGAAAACGCCTCTTTTGCCGCGAATCGGGTCGCCAGAAAGCGCACACCGCGCGCTTCAACTTTTTGCTTTCGGCGCAGGTATTTTTCCATTTCCTGCGGACCAAGAATCTTTTGGGCAAACCGGTCACCGTGCCGTACCAGCGCGGCTGCAATGCGGTCGATACGAATGATATCGGTACCGATGCCGGAGATCATGGCTCCGCCCTAGCCGCTCAAACCCTGCACCCGCGAGCGGACCATAATGGCCTTCATCTCGCGTATCGCATGGGTCCAGCCAACAAATACCGCGTGAGCAACGATGGCATGCCCGATGTTCAGCTCGGCGATGTCGGGTATGACCGCGATTGCTTGCACGTTTGTGTAGTGCAGCCCATGACCCGCATTGACTTTCAGGCCCTGCTGTATCCCAGTCGCGACTGCGCGGCGAATGCGTTCGAGCTCTTTTTGCTGTTCGTCGCCTTCTGTGTCGGCATAGCGTCCGGTGTGCAGCTCGATCACGGGCGCACCTGCCTCGGCCGCAGCCTTGATCTGCTCATCATCGGCATCGATAAACAAAGACACACGAACATCATGACGCGCCAGCTTGTCGACTGCGGCACGCACTTCATTGAAGTAGCGGATCACATCAAGGCCGCCCTCAGTGGTCACTTCCTCCCGACGCTCCGGTACCAGACAGACATCATGCGGACGGATACGACAGGCGATCTCTACCATTTCTTCGGTGACCGCTGATTCCAGATTCATCCGGGTCGTGATCTTCGGGCGTATCGCCTCCAGATCGGCGTCACGAATGTGGCGACGGTCTTCGCGAAGGTGCAGCGTGATCGCATCTGCGCCCGCTTGTTCGGCCAGCACGGCCGCCTCGACCGGATCGGGGTAGGTGGTACCGCGCGCATTGCGCAGCGTGGCCACATGATCAATATTGACGCCTAGATCGATGACCTGGCCCTGAGGATTGATAAAGCTCATGTCAGTTCTTTTGTCAGGTAGGGATGGATAGGAACTACAAATGCAGCAGATCAATCAGGATCTGCCGGGTGTTCAGTGGCACACCATTCAGATGATGCGACAGCAGGTAGCGCATCAGGAATTTGCTCTGCTGCTGAGTGGTGGCATCTGCATAATCGCCCGCTTCCATGTCGATCAGCGTTTTTCCGGTGACGACTGGAACGGTATCACTGGCCATCGCCTCTCGAGGACCACGCTCGGGATCAATCACGTAAAGCAGATCGGGTTCGACCGTTTCTCCGGACGAGACGACCTTGGCCAGTGAGGCGGCGACGCCGGTTTCTTTCAGCAGCGCGAGTTCGAACTGGCGCAGCACGATGGCGGCAGGTTCATCGTGCGCGAGCTGGTTCAGCGCCGACACGTAATGATCGAACAGCCCCAGATGTGGGTCATCACGCGCGAGCAGCTTGACCATCAGCTCATTCAGATAAAAGCCGCACAGCAGTGCGGAGCGTTCCAGCGGCAGCAGCCCGCCTATCCACTCGGCCGTTGTCAGTGTGCGAACCTCGGATTTACCTGTCCACCCGAGCTGCAAGGGCTGGAAGGTCTGCAGCACACCACGCAACTTCGAATACGGCCGCTTTGCACCTTTGGCGATCAGGGGCACGCGACCAAAATCGCGCGAAAAGACCTCAATGATCAGGCTGGTTTCTTTGTACGGATAACTGTGCAACACGAACGCGGGCTGATTGACAACGCGATGCTCGCGCTCAGCGGGCCGCGCACGATTAGCCTTGCCCGCCGGGCGGCGATCGTCGGTAGCAGGTTCGGTCTTGGCATCCAGTGTGGCAGTGGCGTTCATCGCGGCAGCCCGAGCAGATTATTCGTAACCGTAGGCGCGCAAACCGGCTTCGTTGTCAGCCCAGCCAGATTTGACCTTCACCCAGATTTCGA
Source organism: Pseudomonadota bacterium (assembly GCA_041174665.1). Lineage (GTDB taxonomy): Bacteria > Pseudomonadota > Gammaproteobacteria > Burkholderiales > Burkholderiaceae_D > Pernthalerella. Next base: position 1,187 of record JBEDGK010000069.1, on the reverse strand, counting down.
GATATACCGGTCCATCGAAGAGTTTTTCCATGTCGAGCCTCGACTGCGTGGAGATCTCCTTCAGTCGGTCGCCCTTATGCCCAATCAGCATGGCCTTGTGCGCATCACGCCCGACGAGTATCGCAGCGAACACGCGGCGCAACTGGCCTTCCTGCTCGAATTTTTCAATGACGACCGTACTGGTATAGGGCAGCTCATCCCCGACGAAACGAAAAACTTTTTCTCGCACGATCTCGGCGGCCAGAAAACGTTCGCTGCGGTCGGTGATGTCATCTTCGCCGAAGATGGCTTCACCTTCAGGAAGATGCCTGCGCAGTTCGTCTTCGAGCCTATCGAGCTGAAAGCTCTGACGCGCCGACACCGGAACGATCGCCGCAAAATCGCGCCGGGCGGCGACCTGCTGCGCATAGTTCATCAGCGCCGCCCTGTCTTTCAGCTTGTCTGATTTATTGATCACCAAAATGGCCGGAAGCTCTGAGGGCAAAAGCTCCATCACCTTCGCATCGGCATCGCCCCAGCTGCCGGCCTCCACCACGAACAGGACGACATCGGCGGCAGTGAGCGTATTGCTGACTGTCCGGTTCAGAGTCTTGTTCAACGCATTGTTATGGCGCGTCTGAAAACCGGGCGTGTCCACATAGATGAACTGCGCGTTCTCGCGAGTCTGTATTCCAGTGATCCGATGACGAGTCGTCTGTGCCTTGCGCGAGGTAATGCTGACCTTGGCGCCGATCAGCTTGTTCATCAGCGTCGACTTGCCCACATTCGGGCGACCGACGATGGCGATATAGCCACAACGAAAACCAGCCACTGTCGTGACCTCTGTCATGCGGATTGACCATTGTTGGGGCGCGTGTCATCCGCGTCGAGCTGCAGATCTTCCTGATCACGCGGGACCGAGAGGCGAGCGGTCTTGGCTTTCTCGGGCTTGCTCTGCCGGTCTGTGCGCGGTGGCGTTTTGGGTTCGGGTGCGTCGGGCTGAAAGGTCGCGATACCAGCCAGCTTGAGCTGTGTAGTACGCTGCCGGGTTTTCTTGGGCAGCGCTGGTGACTTGATCATCATGTCTTGCACCGCTTCGAGCGCCAGCTTGGCTGCCGCCTGCTCACCGGCGCGCCGGCTGCCGCCGGCACCGTACACCTGAATGTCCAGCTTGGGGATCAGGCATTCAATCTCGAACTCCTGATTAT
>JBEDGK010000068.1:0-3905 GCA_041174665.1 Pseudomonadota bacterium | reverse complement strand
GCGCGCGAGAAAGCATCCAGTGGCTGGGAAGCGCTGCAATGGCGCAAGCTGCCAATACGCCCAGTGCTGGCCGCGGATACCACCGTGACCCTGGATGGCAACATCCTCGGCAAGCCCGCTGATGCCGCCGAAGCGTTCGAGATGCTGCGCTCTTTGTCAGGCCGCACGCATCAGGTATTCACTGCAGTCGCCGTGATCGCGCACAACCGGCTGAATGAAGTATTGCAGCGTTCACAGGTACGTTTTGCAGAGGTTTCCGAAGAAACGCTGAAGGCTTACTGTGCGACTCAAGAGCCCTACGACAAAGCGGGTAGCTATGGCGTACAAGGACTGGCAGCACAATTTATTGAACACATCAGCGGTAGCTACACCGGCATCATGGGACTGCCACTGTTCGAGACTTCCCGCTTGCTCAAGCAGGCGGGTATCAGGATGCTATGAGCGAAGATCTACTCGTCAATATCACGCCGCAGGAAACGCGTGTCGCCCTGATACAGCAAGGCGCGGTCCAGGAGTTGCATATCGAGCGCACTGCCTCACGCGGTCGCGCGGGCAACATCTATCTGGGCAAGGTGGCCAGGGTTCTGCCCGGCATGCAGTCGGCTTTTATTGATATCGGACTTGAGCGCGCTGCGTTCCTGCATGTGGCTGATATCTGGGAAGCGCGCGTACAGGGCACCCCGGGAAGCCCGCCCACGCCGATTGAAAAACTGCTGTTCGATGGACAATCGCTGCTGGTGCAGGTGGTAAAAGATCCGATCGGCACCAAGGGTGCGCGGCTCTCGACGCAGATCTCGATCGCGGGTCGGATGCTGGTCTATCTGCCACAAGATCCGCACATCGGTATCTCGCAGCGTATTGGAGACGAAGCCGAACGCGAGCTCTTGCGCGAGCGGTTGCAAAAGCTACTTCCCGCTGAAGAGAAAGGCGGTTTCATCATCCGCACGATGGCCGAAGATGCAAGCGAAGCCGATCTCACCATGGACGTCGCCTATCTGCGCAAGACCTGGGATCATATCCTGCAAGAGACCAAACGCCAGCCCGCCCCCGCGCTGCTGTATCAAGACCTCAGCCTTGCGCAGCGGGTACTGCGCGACTTCGTCAGCGAAGAGACCGCCTGCATCCACATCGACTCCCGCGAAAATTTCCAAAAGCTGAATGAATTCGCACAAAGCTATACGCCCTCTGTCATCAGCAAACTCACGCATTACACCGGGGAGCGCCCCCTATTTGATCTGTATGGCGTGGAAGAAGAAATCGAGCGTGCGCTGGGTCGTCGCGTTGATCTGAAATCAGGCGGCTACCTGATCATCGAGCAAACTGAAGCCATGACCACCATCGATGTAAATACGGGTAGTTATGTGACCGGGCGCAACTTCGATGACACCATCTTCAAGACCAATCTCGAAGCAGCACATGCGATCGCGCGTCAGCTGAGGCTGCGGAATTTGGGAGGCATCATCATCCTTGATTTCATCGACATGGAAAATGTCGAGCACCGTGCCGCCGTGCTCAGCGAGTTGCACAAGGCACTGGCACGAGACCGGACTAAAACGACGATATCGGATTTTTCTGCGTTGGGGCTGGTGGAAGTCACCCGCAAACGAACCCGTGAATCGCTGGCCAATGTCTTGTGCGAGCCCTGCCCAGCCTGTCACGGTAAGGGTATCGTCAAAACGCCTCGCACTATCGCCTATGACATTTTGCGCGAGCTGTTACGCGAAGCCAAGCAATTCAATCCGCGAGAGTTTCGTATCCTGGCCTCGCAACTGGTGATCGACATGTTCCTTGAGGAAGAATCACAGCATCTGGCGATGCTGGGTGACTTCATCGGCAAGCCCATCTCGCTGCAGGTCGAGAGCAGCTATCACCAGGAACAGTACGACATCATTCTGATGTGAATAAAGAAGCAAGACACTGGATTCCGGCGTGCGCCGGAATGAACGCATTGAAAGCTGATCCCGTTTGCGTCGTCATCCCGGCGCAGGCCGGGATCCAGCGACTTTGAAAATTCCTGACACCGTCTATGTCTCCCGACATCATCATCACCAACATGAAGAAACGCTACACCGGCGTTTCCGGGACGATCAATGCCCTGCTGCCGGTGCAGGCAAAGGACTTCAGCATCGGTTTCGTCGGACAAGATCTGCCCGGCGCACAACTGGCCCAACAACAAGCTCCAGACAACTTTGCGCATCTGACCATCTGGCAAGCCATAGGGATATCGCGCACACCACTGCCCGATGGCCGGCCCCGTCTCTGGCACGTGCGTCGCGACCCCGAGATGATGCTGGCGATCTTTCTGCGCGACGTGCTGCGTTTCCCCATTCGGCTGGTGTTCACCTCTGCTGCCAAGCACCGGCACTCATGGTTCCCACGCTGGCTGATCAGCAAGATGGATGGCGTGATCGCCACCACACCCGAAGCCGCGAGCTTCGTGCCCAACACCACCCGTGTCGTGTTCCACGGCGCGAACCTGGCGCGCTTTGCGCCACCTGACAGCAAGGCCGCCGCCTGGCAGCGCACGGGATTGCCCGGCAAATACGGTATCGGCATTTTCGGACGCATACGCCCTGCCAAAGGCACTGACATTTTTGTCGATGCAATGATCAAGGCACTGCCACGCTTCCCGGATTTCACCGCCATCATTACCGGACAGGCATTAGCCGAGCATCAGAGCTACCTGAGGGCGATGGAGGATAAAATCCGGGCTGCTGGTCTGTCGGAGCGCATCGTCTTTCTGGGCAATTTGCCGGCAGACGAGATACCGCGCTGGTACCAGAACGTGGCCATCATGGTGGCCTGTCCGCGCTATGAGCCGTTTGGCATCACACCGCTGGAGGCCATGGCGAGTGGCTGCGCCGTGGTGGCTAGCCGAACCGGCGCGTTTGAGTACATCGTCGACCCTGGCCTGACCGGCGCGCTGATTCCGACTGACGACGCGCAGGCTCTGGCCGACGCCGTCAGCGTATTGATGCAAGAACCGGAAAAGATCGCTCTGATGGGCCAGGCGGGACGACAAAGAGTTGCCGCGGAATTTTCTATCGAGAAGGAGGCAGAAGGCATCGCACAGGTCTATCGTGCCGTGCTGGACGTTAAACAAGCATGAACATCACCCCCGTTATTCTGTCAGGTGGCAGCGGCTCGCGTCTGTGGCCCTTGTCGCGCGCGATGCGTCCAAAGCAGTTCCTCGGCGTCACCGATGAGAAAACCCTGTTCCAGCTGACGCTGCAACGGCTGCAGGGACTGCCTGGACTGCAGTCACCCATCATCGTCTCCAATCAGGAGCACCGTTTTCTGGTTGCCGAGCAATGCCGCGAGGCGGGCATGGCGCCGGACGCGATCATTCTCGAACCCTTTGGCCGCAACACAGCACCCGCGATCGCCGTCGCTGCGCTGCACGCAATGAAGTCCGATCAGGATCCCGTGCTGCTGGTACTGCCCTCGGATCACATCTTTGCGAAACCCGAGGCATTCCGAGAAAGTGCTGTCCTAGCCGCGCAAGCGGCGCAGCAAGGACGGCTTGTCACCTTCGGGATCGTGCCGACGCATCCGGAAACCGGCTACGGTTATATTCGCGCCGGTGACAAGACCGGCATCAACGGTATTCATTCCGTGGCACAGTTCGTCGAGAAGCCAAACCTTGCGACCGCTGAGCGCTACGTCAGCTCAGGAGATTATTTCTGGAATAGCGGCATGTTCATGTTTCGTGCGTCCGTCTATCTCCACGAGTTGAAGCAGCATCATCCTGATATGTTGCGCCAGTGCGAGCAGGCTTACCAGCGCGCCCGCGTGGATCTGGATTTTGTCCGTCTTGATGAAGCGGCCATGACTGACTGCCCGTCAGACTCCGTGGATTATGCTGTCATGGAAAAGACCAGCCAAGCTGCCATGGTGTCGCTGGA
>JBEDGK010000067.1:0-5340 GCA_041174665.1 Pseudomonadota bacterium | reverse complement strand
GTCAACAGCCATATGGAATTCACCGTACTTCAAAAAGACTATGAGCCTCTGTCGGTACGGCTGAATCAGCCGGGTATGCACAACGTGCAAAATGCCTGCGCCGCGATCGCCATCGCCCACGAGCTGGACATCGCCGATGAGCACATACAAAAAGCGCTGCAAAACTTTACCGGTGTCGGACGTCGCTTTACCAAGTACGGCAAGCTGCCGCTGCCGGCGGGCGGCAGCTTCATGCTGGTCGATGATTACGGCCACCATCCGGTGGAGACCGCAGCCACAATCGCTGCGGCACGCGGTGCATTTCCCGGTCAGCGTCTGGTGCTGGCATTCCAGCCGCACCGCTACACGCGCACACGCGACCTGTTCGAAGATTTCGTGAAAGTGCTATCCACCGTGGACGTGCTGGTGCTGGCGGATGTCTATGCAGCCGGTGAACAGCCTATACCAGCGGCCGATGGTCGTTCGCTTGCGCATGCGTTGCGCGTCGTGGGCAAGACTGAACTGGTATTTGTTGAGGATATGGCAGACATGCCCGAGGTACTGCTGAAGATGGCAAAGGATGGTGATGTGGTGATGACGATGGGAGCGGGCTCGATTTCTGGTGTGCCAGCCGCCTTGCAGCAATTGACGGCGGGTGGCGCTCACAAGGAGGTTGCGTGAGCGCGCATCTGAGCACCGAATTCGGCAAGGTCGGCGTGATCTTTGGCGGCCGTTCTGCGGAGCGCGAGATTTCGCTGATGTCAGGGAGCGGGGTGCTCAAGGCATTGCAATCGCAAGGTGTGAATGCGCATGCATTCGATCCAGCACAGCGCTCACTGGCAGAACTGGCAGCGGAAAAATTTGATCGCGTATTCATTGCGCTGCATGGCCGCTATGGCGAAGATGGCAGCTTCCAGGGCGCGCTGGAGCAGATGGGCATTCCCTACACCGGTCCTGGCGTTCTGGCGTCGGCCATTGCGATGGACAAGGCAATGACCAAGCGTGTGTGGTTGTTCAATGGTCTGTCGACGCCGCGTTTCGACATGCTGTCTGCCACCAGTGACTGGAAAGCCGTGGCAGCCAAGCTGGGTCTGCCACTGATCGTCAAGCCGGCGCATGAGGGCTCAACGCTCGGGCTTACCAAGGTAACGTCCGCCGATCAGCTCCCAGACGCGTATGCGCTGGCTGCAAAGTTCGACAAGGCGGTGATGGCTGAGGAGTTCATCAGTGGCATGGAGCTCACGTGTCCGGTGCTGGGCGCTGGCGAGTCCGCGCGTGCTTTACCGGTTGTACGAATTGTCGCGCCCGATGCGAATTATGACTATCAAAACAAGTATTTTTCCGACGAGACCCAATACCTGTGTCCGAGTCAGCTGCCGGCCGTGCTTGAGAAGCAGGTGCAGCAGCTGGTACTCGACAGTTACCGCGCGATCGGCTGCCGGGGCTGGGCGCGGGCCGATGTGATGATCCGTGAATCGGATGGCCAGCCTTTCCTGCTCGAGATAAACACCTCGCCGGGCATGACAAGTCATTCGCTGGTACCCATGTCTGCGGCAGCATCGGGCATGCCGTATGAGCAGTTGTGCGTTGAGATATTACGGATGGCTGCACTGGATTTGCGGGCATCGAAGGACTGGGCACCGCCCCCCTCGACCTGAGACAACACAGAGAAAAACCTGATCGAACAACACCTGAGACAAAGAGACAAAGAGACCAGAGGAACGAACAGCATGTGGCATGACATCAAGACATTGAACATCATCACCCGGGCGATGCTTGGCGTGCTGGTGCTCTGTCTGCTGTTTGCGGGCTACCGCTGGTTATCGCTTCAGCCTTTTTTTGATTTTCGTGTGGTGAAGGTGCAGGGCGCAAACGGTATGCCATTGCGTTATGTCGATGCGGCGACGGTGCGTAGCGCTGCGCTTCCTCGTATGCGGGGCAATTTTTTTACGGCGGATCTGGGTGCGGTGCGCGCTGCATTTGAAACCGTGCCCTGGGTTCAGCGTGCCTCGGTACGCAGAGAGTGGCCAAACAAGCTGATTGTGTCCGTGGATGAGTACGAGGTGCTGGGTACTTGGGGCGAACAGGATGACCGCCTGCTATCAGTCGATGGCTATCTGTTCACCGCCAATATCGATGAAGCGGAATCCGAGGGAAGGCTGCCGCAGCTGGCGGGGCCTGAGAACAGTGCCCATGAGGTAGCAGAGCGGTTGATTGACTTGCGTGTCTGGCTCGCGCCGGTGAAGCTTACGCCGCACACACTCACGCTATCGAAGCGCTACGCATGGACGGCCAAGCTGAACAACGGTGTCACGCTGAAGCTGGGCAGGGTGCCAGATCGCGATGCGCTCAAGCGCCGTATTGATCGATTTGTACTCGCTTATCCGAGGCTCTCGGCGCAGCTTGCAGGAAGAATAGAGAGCGTCGATATGCGCTACCCGAACGGGCTCGCGTATCGGATGCGTGGGCAGCCGCCGGTCAGCACGCCGGCGGTAAGAGAAGAGGATGCTGCATAGCGACGGCCGGGCAGAAAGCAGGAATACCAACTTTGAAAAAACTATGACAAAAGATGCGACAAATCTGATCGTCGGACTCGATATCGGCACGTCGAAAGTCGTGGCCGTCGTCGCCGAGGTGCTACCTAACGGGCGGCACGAGGTGATCGGTCTTGGCCAGCATGACTCCAAGGGTCTGAAAAAAGGTGTGGTGGTGAATATCGAGGCCACAGTCGAATCGATACAGCGCGCCCTTGAAGAGGCCGAGCTGATGGCCGATTGCCAGATCCGGAATGTGTGGACGGGAATTGCCGGCAACCACATTCGCAGCTTCAATTCGAGCGGGATGGTCGCGATCAAGGACAAGGAAGTCACCTCCACCGATGTGGCGCGCGTAATCGAGACAGCCAAGGCAGTCAATATCCCGACCGATCAGCAGCTACTGCATACCGTGCCACAGGAATTCATTGTCGACAATCAGGAAGACGTGCGCGAGCCGATCGGCATGAGCGGTATACGCCTCGAGGTGAAGGTACATATCGTCACGGGCGCGGTGTCGGCGGTGCAGAACATCGTCAAGTGCGTGCGTCGTTGTGGTCTTGAGGTGACCGATCTGATACTGCAGCCGATGGCGTCGGCAGATTCTGTGCTGACAGCGGACGAGAAAGAACTCGGCGTGGTGCTGGTCGATATCGGCGGCGGCACAACGGATGTGGCGATCTTCACCGAAGGTGCGATACGTCACACGGCGGTGATACCGATCGCCGGTGATCAGATCACGAATGACATCGCGATGGCGCTGCGTACTCCCACGGCAGAAGCCGAAGAGATCAAGGTGCGTTACGGCATTGCCAAGCAGGTGCTGGCGGACCCCACCGATGTGTTCGATGTGCCCGGTCTCGGTGATCGCGGCGCGCGCACGCTCTCGCGACAGGCGCTGGCTGCAGTGATCGAGCCACGCGTGGAAGAGTTGTTTTCGCTGGTGCATCAAGTCGTGCGCGAGTCTGGCTACGAAGAGGTGCTGTCATCGGGCATCGTACTGACCGGGGGCAGCGCACTGATGCCTGGTATTGCAGAGCTCGCAGAAGATATTTTCTTGAAGCCTGCGCGAGTCGGCACCCCTGAATACAGCGGACAGTTGGCTGATGTCGTGCGCAGCCCAAGGTATTCAACAGTACTGGGTTTGTTGATGGAGGCCAAGCGCCAGTACCTGCGCGGACAAGTCGTAGTGCGTCAGGGTGGTTCCGCAAAGGCGGTATGGCAGCGGATGAAGGAATGGTTCCTTGGGAATTTTTGATCAGTAGTCAGTGAATGAAGCGATGAACAAAGCAGTGAATCAAGCACTTAACAAAGCAATGAATAGAGCAATGAATAAAGCAGCATAGAGCAGTACGGGACAACGCGGCAGGTACCTATCGACCGTACGCCCACAGAGGAGATGAAGTTCTGTATCAACACGCAGTTGTCAGTTGCTAGCCGCCACGCCATGTGATGGCTAACGACTGAAAACTGCATCACCAAGGGAGTAAATTATGGAAATCGATATGCTGGAAACAACAAAAGGCACGATCATCAAAGTGGTCGGCGTCGGTGGTGCGGGCGGTAACGCTGTGCAGCACATGATTAACAAAGGCGTGTCCGGCGTCGAGTTCATCGTCGCCAACACAGATGCGCAGGCCTTGCACAATTCCAAGGCGCATAACGTGATCCAGATTGGTGAATCCGGCCTTGGTGCCGGCATGAAGCCAGCGCTGGGACGTCAACTGGCCGAGGAGACTCGCGACCGCATCGAGGATGCCTTGCGCGGCGCGCACATGGTCTTCATCGCCGCCGGCATGGGCGGTGGCACGGGTACCGGCGCGGCGCCCGTGGTGGCTCAGGTCGCGAAAGAGCTGGGCGCGCTGACCGTCGCGGTCGTGTCCAAGCCGTTCACATACGAAGGCAAGAAGTGCATGGACATCGCCAATGAAGGTCTCGATGAGCTGGGCAAGCATGTCGATTCGCTGATCGTGATTCTCAACGAGAAGCTCGAAGAGATCTATGAAGATGACAGCATGGTCGAGTGGCTGCAGCATGCCGATGATGTGCTCAACAATGCGGTGGCCGGTATTGCCGAGATCATCAATGTCCCGGGTCATATCAACGTCGACTTCAACGACGTCAAGACCATCATGGCTGAGCAAGGCAAGGCCATGATGGGCACGGCGGTGGCATCGGGCGTGGATCGTGCACGCATCGCTGCCGAGCAGGCGATCGCCTCGCCGCTACTCGATGGTATCGATCTGTCCGGTGCGCGTGGCGTACTGGTGAACGTGACCGGCAGCCGTTCGCTGAAGGGCAAAGAAATCAAGGAAGTCATGGCCACCGTGCGCGCTTTCGCTGCCGAAGATGCATCGATCGCTCAGGGCATCGCCTATGATGAGTCGATGGGCGATGAAATCCGCGTCACCGTGGTGGCCACCGGTCTGGGCCGCGCGCGCCGAACACCGCAGCTGGTGTCCAACCCGGTCGCGGTGCAGCGCACCGGCACCTACAACGAGCCCGTTGCCGGTGGCGATGCCGTACCAGGTGCAAACCAGACCTTCGACCCTATCCGCACACCCGCTGTCTGGCGGCGTGAATCGGCTTCCGAGACCGTGCGCGCGATGGAGCGCAACGGCACGGAAACCTACGATATTCCGGCGTTTTTGCGGCGGCAGGCGGATTAGGGAGAAGCTTGAGAGAACCGCGTTGTATGGCGAGCCAGCGCAGCTGTGCGACGCGGGGATCCGCAAGATCAAGGGGTTGGGCTGACTTTCTTTATCGACAAAGTGTCCACCATTGTCTGATCGGCAGCTTTATAACCACCGCATACGGCTGCAAGAAA
>JBEDGK010000066.1:0-7102 GCA_041174665.1 Pseudomonadota bacterium | reverse complement strand
CTTTTGCATGCCTCCCTTCTGCGCACTGCCCTGTGCCTGCCACTCGTCATTGCCGGATTTGACGCTCTCGCGCAGAACGCACCTGCGGCAAGCGCCAAACCCGCCGAGCAAAAGCCCGCAGCAGCGGCCACCGACGCAAAAAAGCCCGCAGAGGAAAAAAAATCGGCCGATGACAAAACCGCCGCCGGCAAGCCGGATGCAAAGGCAGACGCAAAGACGGACCCAAAAGCGGAAGCCAAGGCCGATGCCAAGGCTGCCAGCGGCAAGGACAGCAAGGCCGATCCTAAAGCTGCCGACAGCGTCACGCCCTCCGTCAACGATAAAGATTCCCGCAAGAACGCCAAGGCCGATGGCCCACCCTGCGTGGTCGCTGAGTTCCGTTCGCTGGGGATCGATGTGCACGATCCGGTGAAACGTAGCACGCAAGCGATGAGCTGGCTAAAAAAACGCGCGAAGAATTGCTCCGTCGATCAGCTGCTGATGATCAGGAATAATCGTTCGCAGTGGATGGGCACGGCAGACTCCGCCACGATGGCCGCTGAGGTGGATTCGCTGCTGGAAGTGTTCGCTGCGGACAACCCGCAAGTCGCCACGCTCCTGTACGGTACGGTGCCCCCGCCAGCCGAAGAGAAGTGATCTGACAGCGATGCCCTGCAGGGCCGAGATGTCAGGAAGCGACGCCTGCAACAGACCGCTGAAAAATCAGCCGTCGCGCCCCATCATCAGGAAAGAAGGAATCGCTGCCTTGATGCGACTGCGTGCCACCGGCATGCGAGTTGACTCGTTGACCGCGGGACGCTGCACAGGCTCGGGCGTGGAATTACGCACAGCGCGGAAGCGATCGAGGATCGAGCCGCTGACCTTCTGCGTGAGCGCGCCGTGTTTCGAGGCTTGACGGATATCGGCTTCGGTCTGGCCTAGCTGCTCAATGGAGCGGCCAAAATCGAGGAAATTCTCTCGGATTTCTTCATTTGTCGTCATCACGAAGAATTCATTGCCGAAGAATTCGCCCGCGCTATTGCTGTACATGACAGGAGGCGACAGGAAGAATCCAGCGTTGAATGACTTCGAGAAAATGCCCTCGTAGGTCTGCAGATTGTCCACGCGGCTGGGTACGATCACCAGCTTGGGCGGATTGCGCATGCGCGAGTTGAAGACGAATGAGAAACGGTTGACGAATTCAAGTGTGCTGTCGAGTTCGACACGCGAGAGCGAGCTGGGAACCAGCACGAGATCAAATTCAAACAGAAAATCCGGGGGCAGCACGTCGGCCCAGGTCAGGTCGGCGATCACCACCTCCATCGTCTCAACCGATTTGCGGAGCGATTCCTTGGCTTTCAGCAGTGCGACGCCGGACCCTTTGGCATTTGGCAGGTCCACCGTCTGGCAATTGATGCCAATTGGATAGGCTTTTTTGACCCATTTGCCCGAGGTCGCCTGATGGTCAAAATCAATCAGAGAAGTCTTTTTACCCGATATATAGGCGAAATAGGCCGCCAGATTGGCAGATACAGTGCTTTTACCAACCCCACCCTTTTGACTGGTGATGAGTATTTTAAGCGCCTTGCTCATGAGATTCCTCTGATTTTGATGCAAGCCTTTGATTTTGGAGCACATTCCCTAAGAAAATATTGCCTTGAGGGAAATTTTGCCATAATATAACTCGGAGTATAGATCAATACTTTTTGAGTATTCAATATTTTTTTGAGCTCGCTTCAAAATTAATAAGACAAGAGGGATTCGATTATGGCAAAAGCATCGTCAAAACCGACCATGATGCGCTTTGAACCGAAGACCGGCTGGTCCGAGGCAGACGCGTCACCCACGGCCGAAGTGGTATCCATCACTGACCATCTACGCATGGAGGCTCGTGTTGAACCTCGCGTGGAGCCCATTGAAGATGAAAACTACTCGGCGGAAGCACTGGTCGCGCTGGGTGAGTCGATTCAAGATGTCTTCGACAGTCTTCAGATCAATGATCCTCGTCTGCAGGCATGGACTCAAGTTCATGCTGCGATCAAACTGATCGGCACCAAGCTGCATGAGAAAAAAGCGCTTGAGGCCCGCATCGTCGCACTGGGCAAGGAAATCGAGAGCGTGCGCAATCTTGCCTCCGAGCTGGTGGTCTCCGCCTGCCGCAGCGAACAGGAAGTGCACGAGACCTCCAAGCTCCGCCTGCAGATCGCTGAGTCGCTGAGCGACAAACTCGTGTCGGCGCTCAAAGGCTGAGGACCTTCACGAATGTCCGCTCGATCACGTCGCGGCACTTATCTGCTGGCTCTGAACTGGTCGCTGTTCAGTGGCGTGTATGCGTGGATATCGCTAGCGCAAGGCAACCTGCTCTGGTGGCTGCGACTGGACTGGGGCAGCTGGCTCAGTGATTTTGCGGCGTTACCTTCGCTCGGACAGATACCGGCGGGCAGCGTCTGGATACTCTGGCTGGTGTTCAGCCTGGTGATCACACTGCCCCATCTCTCCTCAGTGCGCTCGAGTGAGACACCTGCCATTACACCCATAGAGCCGGAGATCGAAAAGCCACTGATCGCGAATCCGGAATTGATGGATTCGCGTCCGGAACTGAAAGAAAAAATCCTGCGATTGCATCAGTCGCTGGACAAGATCTAAACTCCGGTCCTGGTTAGTGGCGACCGGATTTTGTTGCGGGTGCTGAGGGTGCTGAGGGTGCTGAGGGTGCTGCAGCACCCGCAACCGCCGGCGCTGCAGATCCCGAAGCCACCGCGTCTGGCGTCAACACTTGCACGCGACGTCCGTTGGTCGCCTGTGTATGTCGCGCATTCATTTTGTAGAGCTTCTTGAATGCCGCTAATTGCGCATACGAGATCTCTATCGGCGTCTTCATTACATGCCATTTCACGTCTTCGGTGCAGGGTGGCGTGGTCAGTGAACCAATGTACGCAAAATACGTCGGATCGGCGGGCAACAGATCAGCAGGATTGAAGCTGGCCAGCGGCGCGGTCTTGCCTTCACCGGGCGGCAAATTATCGAAGACCGGCTTGAGCGCTGCGTTTTCCTTACCCAGCTTGATCAGTATTGCCACCACACCCAACTTGGTATCGCCTGCGCGATGCACCAAGTGCGCCACCATGTGGCTAGCCATGCCGTTGATTTTCTCCTCACTGGGCGTGTGGAAGTGAAACTGAACGAGACGATATTCCAATCCCTCGAAACGCGCTGAACCTGAATTGGTCAGGTTCACCTGAATGGTGTGACCATTGTTAAGAATCTCACCCGGCCCCGCCTTGTAGCTAAAGGGTATCGGCTTGAGACCGCCGCGCTCGGCCTCCCGCTCCTCGATATTGATCGGCGACTGACGCTTGCCCACGCCGCAGGCACTAAAAGCAGAGTCGAGTTTGCCCCAGGCACGCGAACCCTTCTCGCCTTCATATTCCCACACCGTTTCAGGGCCGCCGGCATGTGCACACGAAGCAAACAACATCGCAACCCATGCAGACAGAAACTTTGCTTTCATTGCAGACCTTTTCGGTTAACCGATTCAAGAGTAACAGGGCGAAATTGTACCGGCGAAACTCTCCCCTTTCAGGTCATCGGATTTTTCAAGAAAACCTTGAGAGACGTGCCGGTCAAACCAGGCGGAGCGCTTTTCTACCGTACCCAACCTGCCTGCAGCCAGTGCGCGTAATGCGGCAGGAACGGCCAGGCGATCAGGTGCGTCTCTGTGCCGACCGGAAACACGTTCGAGGTCAGGTGATCCATCCATTCCCCGCTGCCGCCGACCTGCGCCAACAGGCGCTTATGCAAAGGCGTGCCGGACAAGCCATCGGCCAGCGCGCCTCGGGGAGTATTAACCGCTGAGAAGCTCATCACCGGGGCTGCCGGCAGGCGTCCTGGCTCCACCGGCCCGGAGAACAGATCATGCACGCTGCCCCAGTCGCGCCCCGAGAGCCGTCCTGCAATGCCTTCCAGCTCGCGCTCGGCGCGCTCCAACTCAGGCACCCGGTACAGATGCTGGCCCAGTACATTGTCAAAGAAGATGCTTGCCTGCGTATGATCGGCCAGCAAGGCATCCAGTTCCCGCATCGCATCGACCTGCAAAGCTAACAGCTCGGTGCCAGCTTGCCGCAGCATGCGGCCATGATTGAACCGGAACAAACGCTCGGCATAGGGATCGACATCGACGAGCACGACGCGCTCGAACCGCTGCAGCCAGCGGCCCGGCATCATCCACCCAGCGCTGCCACCGATGAGCAAGAGTTCGGCTTGCCTCGGCTCAATACCGAGTAGCCAGTGCGCGATCAGGTCAGACGTTACACGCCACTGCCGACGCCGAAGACAAGCGCGCAGATGCCAGCGCAAACCACCCGTGGTGTCACGCGTCACGGTGAACCAATGCTGGGAAGGTCGTCCGGCGGCCAGCACAGTACATCGCTGTGGCCAGCGGGGTCATCCGAGAGCCATCCGGTGATCAGCGTTTCGGCAGCCCGCCGGTCGCCACGCCGACCGAGGCGCCAATGGCGACATCCTTGACGATGTCCGATGTACTCCGCCCTTGCCCGCCACAGCTCTCGGCCATCGTCGACGCATCCAAGCGATCAGCGGCGTCGAGCCCGGCGTTCGCGGCGACCACCGGTAGCAATAAGCCCCCCGAGAGCAGCAGCAGCGCTGGTGTGGCGACCATGGAGGCGATCTTTGCTTCCTTGTGCCGCTCGCTCGCGGCTCGGCTGTTCTGGCAGCTGCGGCTGTTGTACTGAGGATGATTCGAATCGAGCTGAATCGCCATCAGCTCGGACTGGCTTGCGCAACCGGTCAGACTGACCAGGATGACGAGGACGGCGGCGGGACGACGGTGAGCAATAAGCATCGCTGGCACAGAACGAAATCCGAGACGCCCTCATTCTGGCAATTTTCAGAACTGTTGTAAACAAGAAACTCAACTCACCAGAACAGCCACCACAGCAAGCCGAGAATGGCCGCCCACTTCAACAGGTAGTAGAGGCGACTGTTGTAGTCCTTCAGCTGCTTGGCCTTCAGCCGGAGCTGATAGAAACCGCTGAACAGTTGGTTGAGCACACCCACGCCCTCGCCTTCGACATTTTGCGACGAGGCCGCCGCCATCACATGACGCGCAAACAGACGATTCAAGCCGCGCATCGGCGCACCCCAGAGTGGTCGCTCGACATCGCAAAACAGCACGACACGCTGATGCTCGGTCTTGTTGGCCGCGTGGTGGATAAAAGTCTCATCGAACATCACCGCCTCGCCGTCTTTCCAGTGATAGCGCTGTCCATCGACGTCGATGAAACAGTCGGGGTCATTCGGCGTTACCAGACCGAGGTGATAGCGCAGCGAGCCGGCGTAAGGATCGCGATGACGGACTAGTGTCGCACCCGGCGGCAGCGAGGCAAACATGGCGGCCTTGATGCTCGGGATTTGCTTGAGCAGTGCGAGCGTCTTCGGACAGGCCGCCGCTGCCGAGGGCAGCTCCTTGCCATACCAGCTGAGATAAAAGCGCTTCCAGCCCGTGCGGAAAAAAGAATTGAAGCCAAGATCGTTGTAGCTGGAAGCCGCGCGGATCTGGCCCTCATCGGCCAGTGCCATGGCTTCTTCACGAATGATTTCCCAGTTTTGATGAAGCAGCTCAAGCTCGGGAAAGTCTTTCTGGTCGATGTAGGCCGAGCGGGGTGTGCGGGAGAACAGGTACATCAGCGCATTGACCGGCGCGATCAGCACGGTGAAATCCGTCAGCGCGCGCACGAGACCAAAGCGCACCGTGCCGCGCAGGTGCGCATACAGCGCCGAAGCGATAAACACCACAAGTACCCAGTGCCGGGGTTCCAGCGGCAATCCCATGCAAGACCTCCATTGGCGATAACCCATAAGTGTAAATCACCCGACGTTCTCGCAGAGAAAATCCTGCAGCTGCGACGCGGCGCCTGAAGGCTGTTATAGAATTTCTGTACTGCAACATTCGGTAAGCAGGATGATCGATTCCATCAAAAGCCTGAGCCTGCTGCTCATTGCCGGCTATTTTCTGTTCCTGGTCATGAGCCTCACACGGCGCGGCAAAGTCCTCAGCGGTCCGTGGTGGTTCCTGCTGCGCAGCTTTTTCCCGAACTGGCGCTTCTATCACGGCGCGGGGCATCAGCCGCGACTGTTTTGGCGCATCGCGAACCTTGAGGGTGCTTGGTCCGAGTGGACCCTGTTCATACCCCGCGCCCGACTGTCATGGCTGAGCCTGTTTCACAACCCGCGCGGCAACCTGACGCTTGCCGAACAAAACCTCGTCGACCATTTGAGCGCTGATCTGGCCGCATTACCCGACAACGCAGAAGTCCGCCATCTGGTGACCTACCAGATGGTGCAGCGTCTGACGCGATGGCTGATCAATTGCGAAGGTGCCTCTCCGTCGCACTATCAGTTCCAGCTGCGTCGGGTACCCGCGTTGGAGGCGATGCCTGCAGAAGAGGATGCGCTGCTGACCTCACCAGTGCTGCGCTGGTAAGTGATGGATCTGTACCTTGTCCTGCGCGCGCTGGAATGCCTGCTGGCGACCAGCCTGCTGGTACAGAGCCTCGAATTCCTGCGCATACGTCACTTCGGCAATATGGCCGCTATATGGTCATGGGAGGTGCAAAAAACGGATGTTGCTCATGCACCGGCGTGGCTGCGGCGTCTGTTCGACTGGCTGTATCAGGAACGCATTCACCGGCTACACCTGCTGCTGCGCACTGGCGCCGCTGCCAGCCTGTACGCCGGTGTCAGCGTCGGCAGCAGCACTTTCCTGTTCATCAGTACGATACTGATCCTCATCCGCTGGCGCGGCGCATTCAATGGCGGCAGCGATTTCATGACACTGGTGGTGCTCACTGGCGTACTCATCTCGCAGCTTGCGCAGCCCTTGGTCGGCGCGACGCTGGCATGGAAGGCTGGGCTCTGGTACATCACCATTCATTCGATCACATCCTACTTCATCTCGGGAACGGTCAAACTGCTGCAGCCCGAGTGGCGCGACGGCAGGATACTGACGCACTTTCTTGATGGCGGCATCCACGGGCCGCTGCCTGCGGACAGTCTCTTTCGTCATCGCTCTGTCGCGATCGCTGCCTCGTGGTGTTTCATTGTC